>NZ_JACDRR010000022.1 GCF_013449375.1 Pectobacterium sp. CFBP8739
GCCAAATAGTAGATCATATATGGACGTCCCGTGGCGTACAAGTACTGACGTGATACGGTTTGCTGTCATATATCCGGCGTCTTTTTGGGAAAATTTTCCCGCGCCATGATGTCATCCGCACCCTGTTTCCTTATCACTTGACCGGTATTTTCTACCTGGATCTACTTCAGGTTATTACAGGGTTGGTTTACCGTTTTCTCATCAGTGCCTGCAAACTCAGGAAATCTTTTACTTTGTGCCGAACTAAATCATTACTTCATCGCAAATGCCTTATCCATATTGAAATCAACCGGTTCAGACAACAACCGCCAGACAATACGTGTTAACTTATTTGCCAGCGCCACGGTGGCTTTCATTTTTCCCCGTCGCTCAGTGACATGATTAAGCCATCTTCCAAGACGGTCATCCCGCTTTTGGGCACAGCGCATGACCGCTCTGGCTCCATGAATGATGAGTGTCCGAAGGTCGCAGTTACCATTTTTAGTCATCGAAGTGAGGAGGTGTTTCCCGCCGGAACTATGTTGCCGGGGAACCAGACCACACCAGGCGGAAAGTTGTCTTCCGTTAGCAAATTGTTCTGCATCAACCTCACTTAAAAAAGCGGCGGCGATGAGCGGGCCAACACCCGGTATAGTCATCAGTGCTCGATACCGGGGTTGCTGTTGACACAATGCTGCGATTTCATATTCTGTTGAACGAATATATTCATTCAGTGTGTGGATGTTTTCCAATAAAGTGGAAAGCAAATGGCGTAATACCGGAGACACAGGCTTTTCCGCATCTTCAATCAAATCGGGTAATCGCTGTTGCAAAGTGTGTATCCCAACCGGGAACTCGAAGCCCTGCTCAGCGGCCAGAGCACGAATTTGATTGGCGGCGGCGGTGCGCTGTTCGACCATCAACTGACGGGCACAACGCAGCGCTTTGATATCTTGCTGCTCAAGAGTTTTTACAGCAACAAAGTGAATCCCCGGACGAAATGCCGTCTCACATATTGCTAGAGCATCATTGGCATCATTTTTCTGATGACGAGTTAACGCCTTTACATGTTGGGTTGGAATGAGCCGGATGGCGTATCCCATGGATTGGAAAGTCCGCCCCCAGTAATGCGAGGTTGCACAAGCTTCCATTGCAATAAGCGTATCCGGCGGGAATTGACGAACAGTATCTAACAGCTTGCTGCGAGAAACTTTTCGATTCCAGGCAACGGTCCCATCATTCATCCAGACACAAAGCTGAAAAACGGATTTAGCCAGATCGATACCGACGACTTTTATCGTGTTCATGATGTTGTTCCTCTATAAATGGGACGGCTCAACATAAGTGTGGCAGGATTATGTTGAGGAGGGACGTCCATCACATCACTTGAAGGGAACTCAGTCCGAGTTGTGCGATCTGATCAATCGCCAAACATCACAAATCACCAACCGGACTGAGCGATGCCGATCATAGCAGCAATCCCTGATGAAGAACGACGACTAATGCGTAAAGAAGCCCAACAGACACATGATAAAAATTACTCCAGACGACTCATCGCCATACTGATGCTGCATCGGGGAATGACTGTCACCGACGTTGCCAGACTGCTTTGTGCGGCCCGCTCATCGGTTGGAAGATGGATAAATTGGTTTACTTTACATGGTGTTGAAGGACTAAAGAGCCTCAAAGCCGGACGAGCACCGCGCTGGCCAGTCGCTGATATCCTGCATATGCTACCGCTTCTTATTCAACGTTCTCCTCAGGATTTTGGCTGGCTGCGCTCCCGCTGGAGCACCGAGTTGTTGGCACTTATCATTAACCGGCTTTTTAATGTGGCGCTTCATCCTTCCACGTTACATCGCTATCTGAGACGAGCGGGCATTGTCTGGCGCAGAGCCGCGCCAACACTGAAAATCAAAGACCCAGATTATGAGGAAAAACGATTCGTCATCGAACAGGCGGTCTCTCGGAAACAAACGGAGCATCCCGTGTTTTATCAGGATGAAGTAGATATCGACCTGAACCCGAAAATCGGCGCGGACTGGATGCTCAAAGGGCAACAGAAACGTATTACTACGCCGGGACAGAACCAAAAGTATTATCTGGCAGGGGCACTGCATTCGGGTACGGGGCGAATCCATTACGTTGGCGGCAGTAAAAAGTGTTCTGATTTATTTATCAACCTGTTAGAGACGTTACGACGGACATATCGGCGGGCGAAAACCATTACGCTGGTCGTTGATAATTACATCATTCATAAAAGCCGCAAGGTGGAACGGTGGCTGGAAAAAAATACGAAGTTCCGGTTGTTGTTCCTGCCCACGTATTCGCCGTGGCTCAATCCCATCGAGTTGCTTTGGCTGTCGTTACACGAAACGATAACGCGTAACCATCGGTGCCGGTATATGTGGCAGTTACTGGAACAGGTAAA
>NZ_JACDRR010000023.1 GCF_013449375.1 Pectobacterium sp. CFBP8739
TTTACTCTTCTATTCCGTTAATCCCGTTTCTGTTCTACAGATAGGTTTGACATATAGCCGTTATAGTTCTGCGCCGTTGCTGGCGATCACTGTCTTGTACCAGTCAAAGCTCTTTTTCTTCGAGCGCTTGAACGTACCGGTGCCATCGTCGTGTTTATCCACGTAAATGAAACCATAGCGTTTGCTGTACTGACCGGTGGTGAACGACACGCAGTCGATGCAGCCCCACGGGGTATAGCCCATCAGCTCCACGCCATCTTCCACGACGGCTTTTTTCATCTGCTCGATATGCGCTTTGAGATATTCGATGCGGTAATCGTCGTTAATGCTGCCGTCGGCTTCCACCTTGTCCACCGCGCCAAAGCCGTTTTCAACGATGAACATCGGTTTCTGATAACGCTCGTAGAAGCTGTTCAGCGTATAGCGCAGGCCAACCGGGTCGATCTGCCAGCCCCACTCCGATGCCTTCACATGCGGGTTTTTCACGCCGCCGTCAAAGCCAGTAATCGCATCTCCTTTTTTCTGGCCTTTTGCCGCCAACTGTACCGCGCTGCTCATGTAGTAGCTGAAGCCTAGATAGTCTGTGCAGCCTTCACGCAGCGTCTGTTCGTCTTCCGGCTGCATATCAATCTGGTAGCCTTTGCGCGCCCACTCTTTCAGGATGTAAGACGGGTAATAACCGCGCAGCTGCACATCACCGAACAGGTGGCGTTCACGCATCGCTTCCTGTGCAAACATCACGTCATCAGGATGGCATGACCACGGATAGATCGGTACCAGCGCCAGCATGCAGCCAATTTTGAAGTTCGGGTTAATCTCATGACCCAGCTTCACCACTTTCGCACTGGCGACAAACTGATGATGCAGCGTTTGGTACATCGCCTGCTCCGGCTTGTCGTGATCGGTAAAAATCACGCCGGAACAGCAGTAGCCAAACAGCGGATACTGCCAGTTACGCTGGTTGTTGATCTCATTAAAGGTCATCCAGTATTTCACTTTTGACTGGTAACGCTTCATGACCACTTCGCTGTAACGCACAAAGCAATCCACCACTTTACGGTTCAGCCAGCCGCCGTACTGCTTAACCAGATGATGCGGCATCTCGAAGTGGGACAGCGTAATCACGGGCTCGATGTTGTATTTCAGCAGTTCATCGAACAGGTCGTCATAGAATTGCAGACCCGCTTCATTCGGCTCCAACTCATCACCATTAGGGAAAATACGCGTCCAGGCAATCGAGGTGCGGAAGCATTTGAAGCCCATTTCGGCGAACAGGGCAACATCCTGCTTATAGTGGGAATAGAACTCCACCGCCTGATGGTTTGGATAACTGACACCAGGCTGTACGCCATCGGTAATCACACGGTCAACACCGTGGGCACCGCCGGACAGGACATCGCAAATGCTGACACCTTTGCCGCCTTGATCCCAACCACCTTCAACTTGATGCGCCGCTACCGCGCCGCCCCACAGAAAGTCTTTCGGTAATTGTTCAGCAGACATCTTGTTTCCTTTTCGTTAGTTCAGATTTACATGTTATTCATTTATAAGCTTTTTAAGGGTGGAGATTTCCCGATGCAGTTGAATTAGTTCCTCCACCAGCTCACGGCATAGCATCGCGTTCATCAGGTGGTCTTGCGCGTGAACCAGAATCAGGTTGACCGAGATTTTCCCGCTGCCCTCATCGGCACCAATTAGGGCCGTCTGGATTTGATGGGCTTTACGTGCCGCCACAGAAGCCGTGTTAAGCATTTCCTCGGCCTTGTCCCAGTCGTATTTTCTGGCGGCGCTCAGCGCCTCCATTGAGCAGGAACGTGCCTCTCCCGCATAGATAATCAGTTCCATGACTGTCGTTTCATCAAGCATGGTTTCATCGCGCATCACTCACGGCCTCCTCTGCTGTACCTACTTCTTGTTCGATCAACTGACGTTCATACATTTTGAAGAAGGGGTAATAGATTAGGGACGAAACAACAATCAGTACCCCCACCAGCACCACCGCACGCCAGTCCCACCCCGTAGACCAGGCTGCGCCAATCGGGCCCGGCGTTGTCCAAGGCGCAAGAGAAATGACGCGATGCACTAAATCGGTTTTTAACGCGATATAGGCAAGGGTGGCGTTCACCAGCGGCGCGGTAATAAATGGGATGAACAGCAGCGGGTTCATCACGACGGGTGAACCAAAAATCACCGGTTCATTGATGTTGAACATGCTCGGCACCACGGCCAACTTGCCGATAGAGCGCAGATGAGCAGAACGGCTGCGCAGATAGAGAAAGACCAGCCCCATGGTCGCTCCCGAGCCGCCTATCGTGATAAAAAACTGCCAGAAGGGTTCAATAAAGATTTTGGTGATCGGTGCGCCCGCGTTAAATGCTTCCTGATTGATCCCTAAGTTGGTCAGCCAGAACGCCTGCAAAATGCCTCCGACAATAACAGCGCCGTGAATCCCAGCAAACCACAGCAGGTGGCAGAGCAGCACCGCGATCAGGATGGCAGGGAGCGAATCGGATGCCGAGATAATCGGCGCAAAGACGGCCATGATCGCCTGCGGTAGCAGCATACCGAACTGGCTCTGCATAAACAGGCTAAGCGGGAAAAGCGTCAGGAAGATAGCAAGAATCGGGATCAGCAGATCGAAAGACTGGCGGATTTTCGGCGGTACTTGTTCCGGCAGGCGGATGCCAATATTGTGCTTCTGCAAAAAATGCATCAGTTCCGTCGAATAAATTGCCACGATAATCGCGGTGAAAATCCCCTCGCCGCCCAGCGACCCAACCGGCAGGCTTTTGTCGATTTGCGGCGCCGCCACGACCATAAACGACATCAGCGCCAGGCTGGCAGCCATAAAACCGTTCATTTTATAGCTCTGTGCCAGGTTATAAGCGATGGCGCTGGTGATATACACCGCCATAATGCCCATCGTCATATTGTAGGGCATCATGATCTGTTCGCCGTGGCGTTCCACCATCCCCAGCCACCACTGCGCAAACGCCCATTCACTGTTCGGGCTAAAAGGCGGATGAGCAAATAACATCATAAAAGAGCCGACAATTAAGAAAGGCATGGAGGCAATGAATCCATCCTTAATTGCCACAACATGACGCTGGCTGGAAAGTTTCGCCGCAATCGGGCTAATACGGTTTTCGATAACGCTGAATAATGACTCAGTGAATTTACTCATTATTCCTCCCGTTATATTACGCGATCATCGCTAGGGCATCGTTAAGGACTTTCTCCCCATTCATCATGCCGTAATCAACCATATTAATAACCGCAATCGGCTTCGCTTTTTCGTCAGCTATTGCTTTGAATTCAGGAAGTTTATACTTAATCTGCGGACCAAGAAGGCAGCAATCATATTGCTCAATGAGTTCATTAAACTCTTCAAAACCTACGGCTTTTATCTCAACGGCGATCGCTTTTTGCTCGGCGACCTTTTCCATTCGCTGTACCAGCATGCTGGTAGACATTCCTGCTGCGCAACAGAGTAAAATCTTATTCATACTGCACCTCACCGTCCGTTTTTTTATTATTCAAGCAAGACGAAAAACAATATGCAACCGGTTTCATATTGTTTTTACTGTTTTTTGAAGGCGATCATAAATAGCGCAAGTGGAGAATATTTTTATCCCTACATTCGCCATTGATGATAAAAAAGGAGGATTTTTCCCTATAATGACGGCATCAAGCGGCGCAAAAGGAGAACGGGAAAGTACGATGGTAACCATGCTCGATGTAGCGAAAAAAGCCGGTGTCTCCAAGGCCACCGTATCACGCGTGCTGACGGGAAATAACTACGTCAGTAAAACCACGCGGGATCGGGTATTCCGAGCGATCGAAGAGATTGGCTACCGGCCTAACCTGCTGGCGCGCCAGCTCGCCACAAGCAAATCGCAAATCATTGGTTTGGTCGTGACCAACACGCTATACAGCGGCCCCTACTTTAGCGAATTGCTGTTCCAAACGGCGACCATGACGGAAAAATATGGCCGGCAGCTCATCATGGCGGACGGCAAACACAGTGCCGAAGAAGAACGGGAAGCGATTCAGTTTCTGCTCGATTTACGCTGCGATGCCGTCATTATCTATCCACGCTTTCTTTCTATCGATGCGCTGGAAAGCATCATCGAACAGCATGAACAGCCGATCATGGTCGTCAACCGCACACTGCATCAGCACGGTGATAACGGTATCTGCGCCGACCACCAGCAACACGGCCATGATGCCGTCAATTACCTGATTACGCAGGGTCATCGTGATATTGCGTTTATCTGCGGATCGCCGAATTCACCCACCGGCACGAGCCGACTGGCGGGCTACCGGCAAGCGCTGGAGGAAAATGGGATTCCCTATAGTGACAGTCTGGTTGCGCCTGGCGACTGGACGCATGACAGCGGTTATTCGGCAACAAAAACCCTGCTGCAACAGGCGGGCACTTTCAGTGCTCTGGTCGCCAGCAATGACGACATGGCGATTGGCGCGGCAAAAGCGCTGCGCGAACACGGCCTTGCAATTCCGCAGGACGTTTCGCTGTTGGGGTTCGACGATTTGCCGATGGCCTCATGGTTCCACCCGCCGCTCACTACCGTGCACGTGCCCGTCGCCGAGATGATTAACTATACCCTTGAGAAACTGCTGTGCCGGCTGGAGGATGAAACCGTCCTGCCTGCGCCAGACTTCAAGGGCGAATTGATTATCCGCGATTCTGTCAGCAAAGGCCCAGCCGCTTAACCCACCACTCACTCGGTGAGGTGTTATGCCTCACCTTGCATCCGTCATCACATTACTGCCCGTTTATACTCGTCATACTTTACGTTGCATGTACGTTAGCTGCGCTGATTTGTGACATTTCAGTGAATAATCTAAAGGGATACAGCTTCCCGTCGATAATATAATTGTGATCCAAATCACACTAAATGAATCATGTAAGGGAATTCACATAAAAAACATAGAACAGTAATACACTGATTTTTTTATAAAAAAGCACCCGTACACACGAGAATTGACGGGTATAGGCACTTATATCCCAGGGGATATTACGCATATGTCTACAACACTGTTACCGGTTAATCACAGCACCCCATCCATCCACGCCTCACCAGACGCGTCAAAAAGAAAACTCAGCACACGGACGCTGATGCTACTGGCAGGCGTTACCACTATCGCACTCGGTTTTATTCTCACTATCGGCCTGCTGATCTGGCAATCCGGCCAGCAGCAAAAGACCATCGCACAGCAGTATCTTGAGCAAACGGCGTATACCAACAGCTACCTGATTCAGCAAAAACTGGATGTCGCACTCCATGCGGCACGTAATTTGGTGCAAAGCGTGGTTAGCCTGCAAGAAGCAGGCAACGCCGATCGGAAAACCGCAGAAACACTGCTGAAGAATGCGCTGAAGAGCCACCCTGATTTCCTTTCGATGTCGCTGGCATGGGAACCTGATGCGTTCGACGGCAAAGATCGAGAGTACGCTGGCCAGCCCGATCAGGATCCGCAAGGCCGCTTCGTCCGTTATGTCGACCGCGATACCGCAGGCAACGTTGCGCTGCATAATCTGGTGGATTATGAAACGCCCGGCAGCGGCGATTACTATCTGCTGCCGAAGAAGCTCCAGAAAGAAGTGATTCTGGAACCGTATAGCTACCCTTACAACGGCGTCGATGTCCTGCTGACCTCCATTGCCGTGCCCATCATCATCAACAACAAATTTTACGGCTCCGTTACCGCGGATTTCTCGCTGGATACGCTGCAACAGCTGACCAACAACATAAAACCCTATGAGGGAACGGGCTACGCCCAACTGCTGTCCCACACTGGCGCCTACATTTCTCACCCCGACAAAGCTAGGGTGACAAAAAAAATTGAAAACGACCCCACGCTGCTTGAGCATGTCACAACAGGGCAGTCTTATCAGATTGAACGTCACAGTGCAGTGTTGAACACATCGGCGTTTAACGTGTATGTACCCGTTACTATCGGTAATACCGGTACGCCCTGGATGCTTGGCCTGTCTGCTCCGGTCAATGTGGTGATGGCGAAAACGGTGCAGCAGCGGAACCTGGGGCTGCTGCTTATGGTGCTGAGTATCGTGGTGGTTTCTGGCGTACTGGGCATCATATTTAACCGCAAGGTCGCTCGTCCTATCGGTGGGGAACCTTCTCAGGCGGCGCAGATCGCCCTGTCCGTTGCGCAAGGGGATTTAACGCAAAGCATTCCCGTACAACCGAAGGACGACAGCAGTATTTTTTATGCCATGAATGCCATGCAGGCACAGTTGAGGGATATCGCCGAGCAGCTGATTAGCACCAGCGAATCCGTCAGCCACGGTGCGACGGAAATTGCGGCAGGCAACACCGATCTAGCTTCCCGTACCGAGCAACAGGCGGCGGCTTTGGAAGAAACTGCCGCCAGCATGGAGCAGATTACGGCGACGGTAAAACAGAATGCGGATAACGCCCATAACGCCACCACACTGGCGCAGAACGCGGCCCACATCGCTCAGAAAGGTGACAAGATAGTCGGTCAGGTTGTTCACATTATGAGTGAGATCGACGACAGTTCGAAGAAAATTGCCGACATTACCAGCATCATTAGTGGTATCGCGTTCCAAACCAATATTCTGGCACTCAACGCGGCAGTGGAAGCCGCCAGAGCGGGCGAACAAGGGCGCGGTTTTGCCGTTGTTGCCAACGAGGTGCGCAACCTCGCGCAACGCAGTGCCAGTGCCGTAAAAGACATCACCGCGCTGATTACAGAGTCCGCCAGCCGCGTCGATAGCGGCGTCACGCTGGTTCAGAACGCCGGTGAGACCATGCAGGAAATGCTGAGTGCCGTCACGTCGGTAAAAGATATCATGGACGAGATTGTCTCCGCATCGGATGAACAATCGCGTGGGATCAGCCAGGTGACACAGGCCGTTCATGAGATGGACGGCGTCACCCAGCAGAACGCCGCACTGGTGCAGGAAGCCACGGCTGCGGCCGCGTCGCTGGAAGAACAGGCCAGACAGCTCGCGCAAACGGTGCTGGTATTCAAGCTCTCGTAATCCTCCTTCTTCACCCACTCCCCACACGGGCCGGAAACGGCCCGTGCATTATTCCCAACGTGGGCAGCCGTCCTCGAACGAATGTGACGTAGGCTTCAGCTCCGGGCTGTTTTTCTCATCAAGAGGATGGTTCACCCGTGGCTCTGAACCGAATCTGCCCACATAAACACCCACCCAAATATGATTTGATCGTCACGCTACTCTCTCCCTATTCTGCCGAAAAGGCGGGTATCAATATTCGCCATAGATGATATAAGTAATATGCTAACCTTATGATCCCTTTGCCAGGGAGTGACGCCCAGTCCTTGCGCCAGCTCTCACGATAATAAAATCTACAGACCCGTAAGCTGCAAATATATATGAAATTCATAAAATTACCGCTACTGGCGCAAATCTCATCAGCGCATTTGGTGAGTCACTTCCATATGATGGTGCTACCTGCACTTATTCCGCTGCTATCAGCCCAGCGCGATATCAGTTTTGTTGAACTTGGGTTTGCGCTCAGCGTATTCAACATCGTCTCCGCCTGTGTACAGACGCCGATTGGTTTTATGGTGGACCGCATCGGCGCGCGCCGCACATTAACCGCAGGCTTAGCGCTCGGAAGCCTCTGTTTTCTCTCGCTCGGTTTCTCAGGCAGCTATGTTTGGCTGGTCGCCGCGATGGGGCTGGCTGGCGTGGCAAACGCGGTTTATCACCCGGCGGATTACGCCTTACTGTCGCGCGGAATTGATGAAAAACGTATGGGCCGCGCCTTCTCGGTACATACCTTCTCCGGCTTTCTGGGTACGGCCATTGCGCCCGGCATTTTGCTGTCCATCGCCGCCTTTTCCGGCATCAATAGCGCCTTTATCGTTTCCGGCATCATCGGCTTACTGACGATACCACTGCTTCTGACCGATCGCGATGAACCTAGCCGAGTGAAGCCTGCGGTGACAAACACCCAGCCAGGCAAAGTGCGTGCACCTGTGTTCACACTGCCGATTCTGGCGCTGTTGATTCTGTTCCTGCTGCTGAATTTAAGTACGGGTTCAATCCAGAACTTCTCGGTGACCGCGTTAGTCACGGGCTACGACTTGTCGCTATCACAGGCTAACGTGGCGCTTACCGCATTCCTGTTCGCCAGCGCCTTTGGCGTACTGGCTGGCGGCGCATTGGCGGATAAAACCAGGCGTCATGGGCTGGTAGCGACAGCGGCGCTGGCCGTGACCGCCGTGCTGGTCAGTATTGTTGCCCTGTATTCCTTACCGACTCTCGTGCTGGTGCCGTTGCTGGCTGCTGCCGGTTTCCTCTCCGGTATGATCGCGCCCTCTCGGGATATGCTGGTGCGTGCCGCCTCACCGCCGGGTGCGGAAGGACGGGTATTTGGGATTGTTTCTACTGGCTTCAACATCGGCGGGGCGGCGGGGCCGGTGCTGTTCGGCTGGCTGCTGGATCACGGTCACCCTCACGCCATTTTCTGGTCTGCCGTCATCTTTATGCTGATCACGGCGTTTATCACGCTGCTACAGGAAATGCGCAGCGCCAAACGGCGTGCGCTGGCCTGATAAAAAAAGCCAGCTCCGCAGGGAGCTGGCTTAGATAACGATAACAACGTAGACCGAATCAGATATCGATATTCATCGCTTTCAGGGCGTTCTCTTCGATAAACGCACGGCGCGGTTCAACGGCATCCCCCATCAGGGTCGTGAACAGCTCATCAGCGGCAATGGCGTCTTTCACCGTCACGCGCAGCATGCGGCGGCTGGTCGGATCCATCGTGGTTTCCCACAACTGATCCGGGTTCATTTCACCCAGACCTTTATACCGCTGTACGCTCAAACCACGGCGGGACTCTTTCACCAGCCACTCCAGCGCCTGCTCAAAGCTGGCAACCGGTTGACGACGCTCACCACGTTCGATGTACGCATCTTCTTCAATCAGGCCGCGCAGTTTTTCGCCCAGTTGATTCAATTTGCGGTATTCGCTACCCTCGACAAAGCCTGCGCCCAGCGGATAATCGGTATCCACACCGTGCGTACGCACACGCAGCGCCGGTTCAAATACGCCACGTTCTTCATCATGGTGAATGACAAAGCTGTAGGTGCTGCCGTGCACTTCGTTTTCGTTCAGGCTGCTAACCAGCGATTCCGCCCACGCCTGCACCTTTTCACGCTCGCTCAAATCCGCTTCGGACAACGTCGGTTGATAGATCAGACGGTTCAGTAATGTACGTGGGAAGCGGCGCTCCATACGACCGATTTGCTTTTGTACGGCATAGTGTTCAGCAACCAGTTTCTCCAGCGGTTCACCCGCCAGCGCAGGAGCCTGTGCATTGGTGTGCAGCGTCGCGCCGTCCAGTGCCAGCATAATCTGGTACTGATCCATCGCTTCATCATCTTTGATGTACTGTTCCTGCTTACCTTTTTTCACCTTGTACAGCGGCGGCTGCGCAATGTAAACGTGGCCACGCTCAACGATTTCAGGCAGTTGACGATAGAAGAAGGTCAACAGCAGGGTGCGGATGTGCGAACCATCCACGTCCGCATCGGTCATGATGATGATGTTGTGATAACGCAGCTTGTCCGGGTTGTATTCATCACGGCCAATGCCGCAACCCAGCGCGGTGATCAGCGTCGCCACTTCCTGCGAGGACAGCATCTTGTCAAAACGGGCTTTCTCAACGTTCAGGATTTTACCCTTCAACGGCAGAATCGCCTGATTCTTACGGTTACGCCCCTGCTTGGCAGAGCCGCCCGCTGAGTCCCCTTCCACCAGGTACAGTTCAGACAGCGCGGGGTCACGTTCCTGACAGTCCGCCAGTTTGCCCGGCAGGCCAGCCAAATCGAGCGCGCCTTTACGGCGTGTCATATCACGGGCTTTACGCGCCGCTTCACGGGCACGTGCGGCATCGATAATTTTGCCGACCACGATTTTGGCGTCTGACGGGTTTTCCATCAGGTAATCCACCAGCTTCTCGTTCATCAGCGATTCGACGGCGGTTTTCACTTCGGAAGAAACCAGCTTGTCTTTGGTCTGCGAGGAGAATTTCGGATCCGGCACTTTCACGGAAACCACGGCAATCAGCCCTTCACGCGCATCGTCACCGGTAGCGCTGACTTTGGCTTTCTTGCTGTAGCCTTCTTTATCCATGTAAGTATTCAGCGTACGAGTCATCGCGGCACGGAAACCGGCCAGGTGTGTACCACCATCACGCTGTGGAATGTTGTTGGTAAAGCAGTAAATGTTTTCCTGGAAACCATCGTTCCACTGCAATGCCACTTCCACGCCGATGTCATCTTTCACCGTCGAAAAATAAAACACATTCGGGTGAATAGGCGTTTTGTTGCGGTTCAGGTAATCAACGAAGGCCTTGATACCGCCGTCATAATGGTAGTGATCGGCTTTATCTTTCTCACGCTCGTCGATCAAGCGAATGGAAACACCGGAGTTCAGGAACGACAGCTCGCGCAGACGCTTAGCCAGAATTTCATACTCGAACTCCACCACGTTGGTGAACGTTTCATGGCTCGGCCAGAAGCGCACCGTGGTACCGGTTCTATTGGTTTCACCCGTCACGGCCAGCGGTGCCTGTGGCACGCCGTGTTTATAGGTCTGCTCGTGAAGTTTTCCATCACGGTGAATCACCAGCGTCAGTTTTTCAGACAAGGCGTTAACCACGGAAACCCCAACGCCGTGCAGGCCGCCGGAGACTTTATACGAGTTATCATCGAACTTACCGCCAGCGTGCAACACGGTCATGATCACTTCAGCCGCAGACACGCCCTCTTCCGGGTGAATCCCCGTCGGAATACCACGGCCATCATCCTGCACCGATACCGAGTTATCGGCATGGATGGTGATGACAATGTCTTTACAATAGCCAGCGAGCGCTTCGTCGATAGCGTTGTCCACAACCTCGAATACCATGTGATGCAGGCCGGTACCGTCGTCCGTATCGCCGATATACATACCTGGGCGTTTACGTACCGCATCCAGCCCTTTCAATACCTTGATACTTGAGGAGTCATAAGAATTCGACATCAACGTTTCTCGCTCATTTTAGTCCTGTGATTGAACCGTTATTTTACCCTGTTCCACGCGGAACATCTTGCCCTTTTCACCAACCATGTCCTCTATCTGCTCAGCGCTGACCGCGCTGACAAAAACCTGTGCATGGGTGGCTTTCAACCGTTCGGCTAACAAACGACGGCGGGTACTATCCAGTTCGGAAGCAAAGTCATCAATCAGATACAGACAGCGCAGTCCGTTCTGACGGGTGAGAAATTCACCCTGAGCCAGCCTCAGCGCACACATCAGCAGCTTGAGCTGGCCACGGGACAGCATATCCTCTACCGCCACGCCGCTGGCGCGGATGCGGAAGTCGGCTTTATGCGGCCCCAGCGCCGTATAACCTAACATACGGTCGCGTTCGAACTGCCGTTCCAGCAGTTCGGCATACTCACTTTCTTTATCCCAGCCGCGCTGGAAAGAGAAACTGAGCGAAAATTCAGGCAGAAATTGCGTACAGGTCGTGGCGATATCATTGGCAATCGCCGCACTGTATTGCGCACGCCATTCGCTGATACGTTCCGCCAGTGGAACCAGTTCCTGATCCCAGGCTCTCAGTTGCCCATAGTGACTCACCTGACGCAGCGCCGCATTACGCTGGCGCAACAAACGTTTCATGTTGCTCCAGGCCGCGAAAAAACCGGGCTCGTTATGGAAACACCCCCAGTCGAGAAAGGCGCGACGAAACTTCGGCCCACCGTTGAGCAGGGTAAATCCTTCTGGGGTGATCAGCTGTATCGGCAGCAGTTGCGCCAGTTCAGCGACTTTATGGCCGTCGCTGCCGTCGATCCGCACCTTGCTGTCGCCCTGACGGTTTTTGCTTAACCCGACGGAGCGCTCCGTTTCTGTACCATCAATACGGCCATGCAGCACAAACTCAGGCTGGTCATGACGAATCACGCGCCCTGCCTGAATGCTGCGAAACGCCCGTCCGTGCCCTAGCGTATAAATCGCTTCCAGTACGCTGGTTTTACCGCTGCCGTTGGCACCCACTAAAAAATTGAAACCGGGGACCAGCGCCAGATCGGCCGCTTCGATATTGCGGAAATCTTTGATGAGAAGACGAGTGAGAGCCATGTTGCAGATATCTTATATGGGAGGGCAAGTAGACTTGCCCGATAATTCTACAACCGCATTGGCATGACGACATAGGCCGCCGCCCGGCTGGCGCTATCTTCGATCTGCACGCTGGAAACGGAGTCGGTCAGCAACAAACGGACACCGTCGCACTTCAGCGCGTTCAGCACATCCAGCACATAGCTAACGTTAAAGCCGATTTCCATCTCAGTGCCGTCGTACTGCACATCCAGAATCTCTTCCGCTTCTTCCTGCTCTGGGTTGTTGGCAGTAATTTTGAGCTGATTCTGAATCAGGTGCAGGCGTACGCCGCGGAATTTCTCATTCGATAAAATCGCCGCACGAGAGAAGGCCTGCTTGAGCAAATCACAGCTGGCTTCCAACGTTTTATCTGGGTTCTTCGGCAATACGCGGCGATAATCAGGGAAACGCCCATCGACCAGCTTCGACGTAAAAATGAAGTCGCCGACATGCGCGCGAATATTGTTGCTACCGATTTGCAGCTGTAACGGTGTATCGCCGCCATCCAGCAAACGCACCAGCTCCATCACACCTTTACGCGGCACGATCACCGAATGTGACGGTAAAGGTTGGCCAACGGGCATGGAGCAGACCGCCAGACGGTGACCATCAGTCGCGACCGTGCGCAACTCTTCACCTTCGGTTTCAAACAACATACCGTTGAGGTAGTAGCGAACATCCTGATGCGCCATCGAAAACTGCGTCGCTTCGATCAAACGCTTCATCGTCGCCTGCGGCAGAGAAAATTCAACGTCGCTCTGCCAGTCATCCAGATTAGGGAAATCCGCCGCAGGTAGCATAGACAGCGAGAAACGGCTGCGGCCAGAGCGCACCAGCATGCGATCGCCATCCAGCATGATGGTGATTTCCGCGCCTTCCGGCAGCCCCCGGCAAATATCGAACAGCTTGCGGGCTGGGACGGTCGTGGCACCAGGCTCATGCGGCTGCGTCAGCGCCACTTTCGCCACCATCTCCATTTCCAGATCGGTACCGGTCAGCGACAGTGCGTCTTCCGTCACCTGAATCAGCAGGTTGCCCAGAATCGGTAAAGTCGGTCGGCCGCCCAGCGGGCTGCTGACCTGTTGTAATGGCTTTAACAGACGTTCGCGTTCAACAATAAATTTCATAGTGTTATGACGATAGAGTTCTGATTAAATTGGAAAAATCTTCTTTGATGTCGTGGCTTTCTTCACGCAACTGCTCAATTTTACGGCAGGCATGCAACACCGTCGTATGGTCACGCCCGCCAAAGGCATCGCCGATTTCCGGCAGGCTGTGATTCGTCAGTTCTTTCGCCAACGCCATCGCCATCTGGCGCGGACGCGCCACCGAGCGGGAACGACGTTTAGACAGCAGGTCGGCTACTTTGATTTTATAGTATTCCGCCACGGTCTTTTGAATATTGTCGATAGTAACCAGTTTTTCCTGCAACGCCAGCAGATCGCGCAGCGCCTCACGCACAAAATCAATAGTGATCGAGCGGCCGGTAAAATTGGCATTCGCGATAACGCGGTTCAGTGCGCCTTCCAGCTCACGCACGTTAGAACGCAGGCGCTTGGCAATAAAGAACGCCACTTCACCAGGCAGGCGGATGTCGTTTTCATCCGCTTTCTTCATCAGAATCGCCACGCGAGTTTCCAGCTCTGGCGGTTCAATCGCGACCGTTAACCCCCAACCAAAGCGGGATTTCAGGCGATCTTCCACACCGTTGATCTCTTTCGGGTAGCGGTCAGACGTCAGAATAATTTGCTGATTGCCTTCCAGTAACGCATTAAAGGTATGAAAGAATTCTTCCTGCGAGCGCTCTTTATTAGCAAAGAATTGAATATCATCGATAAGCAGTGCATCAACAGAACGGTAGTAGCGTTTGAATTCTTCAATCGCATTGTTCTGCAAGGCTTTCACCATATCCTGCACGAAGCGCTCGGAGTGCATGTAGACCACTTTCGCGTTGGGTTTGCGGGCAATGATGCCATTTCCCACCGCGTGCAACAGGTGCGTTTTACCCAAGCCGGTACCGCCATAAAGAAACAGCGGATTATAGGCACCGCCTGGGTTATCGGCCACCTGACGCGCCGCCGCGCGTGCTAACTGGTTCGATTTACCCTCAACGAAGTTATCAAACGTATGCTTGGGGTTCACATTGGAACGATAAGTATGCTCTGCCTGTACCGGCGAATTATCCCAACTTGGACGTACCGGAGCTGATCGCACCTGCTGCGCAGGCGCAGCACTGACCTGCTTATGATGCGGCTGCGTAGGCTGGCTGAGAGCCTGAACCAGCGGTTTACTCCCCACCTCGAAACGCAGCAAAGGGGCATCCATCCCGCAGAAATCATTCAGCAGGCCATTGATATTATTTAAATATTTATCACGAACCCAATCCAGTACAAAGCGATTAGGGGCGTAGAGCGCCAGAGTGTTATCACTCAGCTCCGCCTGTAACGGGCGTATCCACATACTGAATTCTGTGGCAGGTAACTCATCCTGCAAACGGGCAAGACACTGCTGCCAAAGCGAAAGCGACACGGCGGACTCCACTCGAACAAGAACGATCAAAAAGAAAAGAATAAGATGTTATTTATGTAACTCATGATTTTTGGTGTCTGCGTTATCCACACTTGCATCATTCACAATTCAGATAGCAGACACACCACATAGCGCGGCGATTTATCCCGACGATCCATTAAAAGGATCGCTGACGGGACCGCGGATCATACCCTAATCCGCCAAAGAGATCTTCCCCTTCTACACAGTTTCGATCCTTTTTATCCACAGGCTATTCTTATCGCGGTTCCCTGCGTCACGCCAAATGGACGGCGAGTCGGCATTTTATCCCCGCCTGATGAAACGCACTTAAGCATACCTTCGGAGACACGATCGTTACGGTGATATCGATCATGATCTTACCGGACAGATCGTTGGAGGATCCTTGCGCTTTGCAATAGAGTCCGTATAATTCCCTGCCCGCGCGTCTACGCCTTTCTGTGCTCTGACAGGCAGAAATTCCAAAAATAGTCGGAATGGCTGGCGTGTGAAGTGTGATGTTAATTGACTCAGGACTGTACAATTATTACAATCCTGCCTCTTTCCGTTATATAGACTGTGATATGCGATTGAGGCGTCGGTCATTTTCACGCCGAACAGCCAAACGCGTTTACTGTGAAGTTATAATTTTCCAAGTTTAGGTAGAAATCGCCATGAAACGCACTTTCCAACCGTCCGTACTGAAGCGTAACCGTAGCCATGGTTTCCGTGCTCGTATGGCAACCAAGAATGGTCGTCAAGTTCTGGCCCGCCGTCGTGCGAAAGGCCGTGCTCGTCTGTCTGTTTCTAAGTAATAAAAGCTAACCCACCGAGTGGTTAAGCTCGCATTTCCCAGGGAGTTACGTTTGTTAACTCCCAGTCATTTCACTTTCGTCTTCCAGCAACCGCAACGGGCTGGCACGCCGCAAATTACCATACTCGGCCGCCTGAACTCGCTGGGGCATCCCCGCATCGGTCTTACCGTCGCCAAAAAGCATGTCAAACGTGCTCATGAACGCAATCGGATTAAACGCCTGACGCGCGAAAGCTTTCGCCTGCATCAACATTCATTGCCTGCAATGGATTTTGTCGTGCTCGTGAAAAAAGGGGTGTCTGAGCTGGATAACCGCACTCTGACGGAAGCATTGGAAAAACTATGGCGTCGGCACCGTCGTTTGGCTCCCGACTCCTGATCGGGTTGATACGCGGTTATCAACTCGTTATCAGCCCGTTACTCGGACCACATTGCCGGTTCCGGCCAACGTGCTCGCAATACGGGATTGAAGCAATACGCAGGTTCGGCATGATAAAAGGCTGTTGGTTGACGCTTAAACGCGTATTAAAATGCCATCCTTTGAACCCTGGTGGTGATGATCCCGTACCGCCAAAAACCGACAATAACAGAGAACATTAACGATGGATTCGCAACGCAATCTTCTTCTCATCGCTCTGCTATTCGTAACCTTTATGCTTTGGCAGGCTTGGGAAACGGATAAAAATCCGCCAACCACCACGCAGACCATACAGCAGGCGACGAACGCAGTGACCGGTGATGCTAACAACCAGGGCGTACCAGCCAGCGGTCAAGGCAAACTGATCACGGTGAAAACCGACGTACTGTCGCTGACAATCAATACACGTGGCGGCGATGTCGAGCAAGCCCACCTGCTGGCTTACCCAGATACATTGGGTTCAGATAAACCTTTCCATCTGCTGGAAACCACCTCAGAGTTTGTCTATCAAGCTCAGAGCGGTTTAACGGGCAAAAACGGCCCAGATAACCCAGCTAACGGCCCACGTCCGCTGTTTACCACCACGCAAGATAGCTTCGAACTGGCTGATGGCCAGAACGAACTGCGTATTCCGCTGACCTACACCGCGGCTGACGGAGTGGTTTACACCAAAACGTTTGTTCTGAAACGTGGCGGCTATGCACTGAACGTTGACTATAGTGTCAACAACACCAGCGCTCAACCTCTGGAACTTACGCTGTTCGGTCAGTTAAAGCAGTCTATCGATCTGCCTAAGCACCGTGACACCGGCAGCAGCAACTTTGCACTGCACACCTACCGTGGCGCGGCGTTTTCTTCCAGCGAAGACAAGTACAAAAAGTACAGCTTCAGCGACATGGACGAAAACCTGAACGTCACGACCAACAGTGGTTGGGTGGCAATGCTGCAACAGTATTTCGCCACTGCGTGGATTCCAACGACGGCAGGCGCGAATACGTTCTATACCAGTAAACTGGGTAACGGCCAGGCTGCGATTGGCTTCAAAGCCGCGCCGGTTGTGGTTGCCGCAGGTAGCCAACAGAACCTGAACGCGACGCTGTGGGTCGGCCCAGAAATTCAGGACAAGATGGCTGCTGTCGCACCGCATCTGGATCTGACCGTAGATTACGGCTGGCTGTGGTTTATTTCTCAGCCGCTGTTTAAGCTGCTGAAATTCCTGCACGGCTTTATCGGCAACTGGGGCTTCTCCATCATTGCCATTACCTTTATCGTTCGTGGCGTGATGTATCCGCTGACGAAAGCGCAATACACCTCGATGGCGAAAATGCGCTTGCTGCAACCTAAATTGCAGGCGATGCGTGAGCGTATTGGTGATGACAAACAGCGCATGAGTCAGGAAATGATGGCGCTGTACAAGTCAGAGAAAGTGAACCCGCTGGGCGGTTGTTTCCCACTGCTGATTCAGATGCCAATCTTCCTGGCACTGTATTACATGCTGATGGGCTCCGTTGAACTGCGTCACGCGCCGTTCGCCCTGTGGATTCATGACCTGTCCGCACAAGACCCGTACTACATTCTGCCGATCCTGATGGGCGTGACGATGTTCTTCATCCAGAAGATGTCACCCACCACCGTGACCGACCCAATGCAGCAGAAGATCATGACCTACATGCCGGTCATCTTTACCGTCTTCTTCCTGTGGTTCCCGTCAGGTCTGGTTATGTACTACATCGTGAGTAACCTGGTTACCATTCTCCAGCAGCAGTTGATCTACCGCGGTCTGGAAAAACGTGGTTTGCATAGCCGCGAGAAAAAGTAATCCGGTTGATAGCTAACCGATAGAAAGCGTAAGGCGGTCATTGACCGCCTTATTTTTTTAATGGCTGTTTTATCAGCCAACGACACGTAAAATAGCCTGCCAGACAGGCATCAATGCAGAGAGAACATCATGAGTAATACCGACACCATCGTCGCCCAAGCCACGCCACCGGGACGCGGAGGCGTGGGTATTTTACGCATTTCAGGACAGGCGGCCACAGACGTGGCGTATGCCGTTCTGGGTAAGCTCCCTAAGCCGCGTCACGCCGATTATCTGCCGTTCCGTGATGCCAACGGGACCACACTCGATCAGGGTATCGCCCTCTGGTTTCCCGGTCCGAATTCCTTTACTGGTGAAGACGTACTGGAACTTCAGGGTCACGGCGGTCCGGTTATTCTTGATTTGCTCCTGCAACGTATTCTGACACTGCCCAACGTGCGCATTGCACGCCCTGGCGAATTCTCTGAACGTGCCTTCCTGAACGACAAACTCGATCTCGCGCAAGCGGAAGCCATCGCCGATCTGATTGACGCCAGTTCGGAGCAAGCCGCTCGCTCAGCGCTGAACTCTCTGCAAGGCGTATTCTCCACTCGTATAAATCAGTTAGTGGAAGCACTCACTCACCTGCGAATCTACGTCGAAGCGGCCATCGACTTCCCAGATGAAGAGATCGACTTTCTCTCCGATGGCAAAATTGAAGCGCAGTTAAATGGTGTGATGGCCGATCTGGATGCCGTCAGAGCCGAAGCCCATCAAGGTAGCCTGTTGCGTGAAGGAATGAAGGTCGTAATTGCAGGTCGTCCTAATGCCGGTAAATCCAGCCTACTCAATGCGTTAGCCGGTCGTGATGCAGCGATTGTTACGGATATTGCCGGAACCACGCGCGACGTACTACGTGAACACATCCACATCGACGGTATGCCGCTACACATCATCGACACCGCCGGACTACGCGATGCCAGCGATGAAGTCGAACGTATTGGTATTGAGCGCGCCTGGCAGGAAATCGAACAAGCCGATCGCGTGCTATTCATGGTGGACGGCACCACGACGCAAGCGACGCAACCAGAGCAAATCTGGCCCGAATTTATGGCACGCCTGCCAAAAACACTACCGATTACCGTAGTGCGCAATAAAGCAGACATCACAGGCGAGACGCTCGGCATAGAAGATGTGAACACCCACTCACTTATTCGTCTTTCTGCCCGCACAGGTGAAGGCGTGGACACGCTGCGCAACCACCTTAAACAGAGCATGGGGTTCACCAGCAACACCGAAGGCGGTTTCCTGGCGCGACGTCGCCACCTGCAAGCATTGGAACTAGCAGCACAGCACCTGATTCAAGGGAAAGAGCAACTGGTGAGCGCCTACGCAGGCGAACTGCTGGCAGAAGAACTGCGGCTGGCGCAGCAGTCCCTGAGTGAAATCACCGGTGAATTCACCTCTGACGACCTGCTAGGCCGCATTTTTTCGAGTTTCTGTATCGGCAAATAATGTTGAGTTTGTAAGCGTCCACTCACTTCCACTGACCCCGCATGGCAGATTGTTGTGCGGGTAAGATCAAACCTAATGCATATGTAAACAGATTCAGTTAGGAAACCAGTCGTAAAATGAACGCAAAAATCAACCAAGACAGTATTAACAAAGCATTGTGGGCGGCTTGCGACACTTTCCGCGGAACTATCAGCGCAGACACCTATAAAGACTTCATCCTCACCATGTTGTTCCTTAAGTACATTTCTGACGTATGGCAGGATCATTACGATGGTTACAAAGCACAGTACGGTGATGAACCAGAGCTCATCGAAGAAATGATGAAGAATGAGCGTTTTGTCATCCCAGATGTAGAAATTAGAGACAATAAAGGTAATTTGAAGGAAGTATTCAGAGCAAACTTTTATGCCTTGTATGAACGTCGTCATGAACCGGGCAATGGTGAGCGCATCGACCAAGCATTGCACGCCATTGAAGAAGCCAATGGCACCAAACTCAAAGATGCTGGGAAAAGCGTGTTCCAAGATATCTCTTTCAATACCGACCGCTTAGGTGAAGAGAAACAGAAAAACAGCATCTTGCGTTATCTGCTGGAAGACTTTGCCAAGCCAGATCTCAACCTCAAACCTAGTCGCGTCGGTACACTGGATGTGATTGGTAACGCCTACGAGTACTTAATCAAAAACTTTGCCGCCAGTGGCGGCCAAAAAGCTGGCGAGTTTTATACGCCGCCAGAAGTCAGTGACTTGATTGCTGAACTACTTGAGCCACAACCAGGCGACAGCATCTGCGATCCAGCATGTGGTTCTGCATCACTGTTGATGAAGTGTGGCAGTAAAGTCCGCAGCAACTTTGATAGTAAGAATTATGCCCTCTATGGACAGGAGGCTATTGGTTCTACTTGGTCACTGGCCAAGATGAATATGTTTCTACACGGCGAAGACAACCACAAAATCGAATGGGGCGACACCATTCGCAATCCTAAGTTACTGGATAAAAACGGCGACTTGATGTTGTTTGATATCGTGACCGCTAATCCGCCGTTTTCTTTGGATAAATGGGGCCATGAAGACGCGGAAAAAGACAAGTTCAGCCGTTTCCGACGAGGCATACCGCCAAAAACCAAAGGCGACTATGCCTTCATTCTGCATATGATTGAGACACTTAAACCGAAGACGGGTCGTATGGGAGTCGTTGTTCCCCACGGCGTGCTGTTCCGTGGCTCTACAGAAGGCAAAATCCGCCAGAAACTGATCGATGAAAATCTACTGGATGCTGTAATTGGTCTGCCAGAGAAGCTGTTTTACGGGACCGGTATTCCAGCCGCGATTCTGATTTTCAAAAAAGAGAAGATCGATGACAACGTGCTGTTTATCGATGCCTCACGCGAATTTAAATCCGGTAAAAATCAGAACCAGCTTAGCGAAGATAATATTGCCAAGATCGTCGCAACCTACAAAGCGGGAGAAAACGTCGATAAATACGCCTATCTTGCCAGCCTGAAAGAGATCCAAGATAACGACTATAACCTCAATATTCCGCGTTATGTCGATACCTTTGAGGAAGAGGAAGAGATCGACCTGCTGGCCGTGCGAGCAGAACGCGAACAGCTCAAAGCTCAACTGACTGAGCTGGAAACCGAGATGGCGAAATATCTTGAGGAGTTGGGTTATGGTGCCTGAAGGTTGGAGTAAAACATACCTCAAAAATATTATCAGCGGTACGATTAAGAACGGGTATTCACCACTGCCAGCAGCAAATACAACTGGCTATTGGGTAATGGGCCTAGGCGCACTAACCGACAATGGTATAAACCCTACGGAGATTAAACCCGTCGAGCTTGATGCCAAAGTAAAACAAGCTTTGCTTACCAACGGTGACTTTCTTATTAGTCGCTCAAATACACCTGATAAAGTTGGGCGCTCGATTAGGTTTAAAGGCGAGATTGAAAACTGCTCGTATCCTGATCTCATGATGAAATTTCGTGTTGATCCTGAAAAAGCAGACCCCAATTTCGTGGAGTTCAAACTATCGTCTCGAGAAATTAGGCAGTATTTCAAGAGTTGTGCTGCTGGTAGTAGTAGCACAATGGTAAAAATCAACAAATCTGCTGTTGAAAATACACCTCTTTTACTTCCGTCTTTTTTAGAACAAAAGAAAATAGCCCAAATTATCTCCACCTGGGATAAGGCCATCACCACCACAGAACAACTACTCACCAACGGCCAGCAGCAGAAAAAAGCTCTGATGCAACAACTGCTCACCGGCAAAAAGCGCCTGCTGGATAAGAATGGGGTTAGGTTTAGTGGAGGGTGGGAAAGCAATCATCTCAAAAAGCTCCTCCAAATATCAAAGGGGAATCAACTTAATAAAGACACTCTCTCAAAATCTGGTGAATACGCGGTGATAAATGGCGGCATTGAGCCTTCTGGATATACGAACGAATACAATACGGAAGCTAACACCATCACAATCAGCGAAGGTGGAAATTCTTGTGGTTTTGTAGGATTCCAATCAACCAGATTTTGGTGTGGTGGTCATTGCTACGCAATTAAGAACCTGAAAATTGACTTGAACTTCACATACCAACTGTTGAAGTTCAATCAATCCAAGATCATGAGACTTCGCGTTGGATCTGGTCTTCCTAATATCCAAAAGAAAGATTTGGAATCACTATCGGTTGAACATCCTATTTCACGAGAGGAACAACAAAAAATCGCCGCAGTGTTGTCCACTGCCGATCAGGAAATCACTGCCCTACAACAAAAGCTGAATGCCTTAAAGCAAGAAAAGAAAGCGCTGATGCAGCAGTTGTTGACAGGTAAACGACGGGTAAAAATTGAGGAGGCCGCCTGATATGGATGAATTTACCCCCGCGGAATTACTGGAGCAACTGCGTCAACTGGATGAACAACCCCGCATAGAAGCCAAGCGGGCCAGTGACATTGGTCAGTCGGTGATGCAAACCATTTGTGCCTTTGCCAATGAACCCGGGCTTGGTGGTGGCTATTTGCTGTTAGGTATTGATGAACCGAATACCCCTGATGAAACCTTCAGCGTTTGTGGGGTAACCGATGCAGATGCATTATTAAATACCATCCAGAGTAACTGCCGTGAGCAGTTCGAAGCCCCCATTCCGGTGCAAGGTGACGTTACCCAGTTGGAAGGCAAAAAAGTGATTCGCCTATTTGTGCCAGAGCTGGAGCCAGCGGCTAAGCCTTGTACCTTTAAGGGGAAATTCGATAGCAAAAATAAGCGTAAAACAGGGGTGTGGCGACGCGGGTTGAATGGGGATTACGAATGTAGCCAGCAAGAGCTGGAACCGCTGTTATTAGCCAAAAGCGGCATGAGTTATGAGCAGGTACAACTTGCCGATGCAGAATGGGATGATTTAGATCCTTCTGCCATCGCTTTATACCGCACATTGCGCGCCAAAGTACGCCCTTTTGCTGAAGAGTTACAAGCATCTGATAATGAAATGCTTTATGCCCTGAATCTGGTCAAGAAACAAGGCGACAAATGGGTACCTAATATTGCAGGGTTACTGTTGATGGGTAAACCATTGGCACTACGCCGTCTGTTACCAGCTGTACGCGTTGATTATGTACGAATTAATGGCACTCAATGGGTAGAAGACCCAGAGCAGCGTTTTGCTATTACGCTCGATATACGCGAACCACTACTAAGACTCATTCCAAAGCTTGAAGCCACCATTAGCGATGATCTGCCTCGCCATTTTCGACTGAAAGACGGCAGTACACAGCGTAGTGATGAGCCATTATTACCCCATAAGGTGATCCGTGAGGCGGTCGTCAACGCAGTAATGCATAGAGATTATCAGGTCAATCAACCGATTCTGGTTGTACGCTACAGTAACCGTATTGAAATTCGTAATGCGGGCTATTCTCTAAAGCCAGAGATCGCTCTGGGTGATATGGGGTCAAAACTGCGCAATCCCGTCATTGCCGCCGTTCTTTACGATTTAAGCTTTGCCGAAACCAAAGGATCCGGTATTAAAACCATGCGACGGTTGCTTGAGCAAGCTGGTTTAACCGCGCCGGTATTTATCAGTAAAGTGATTGAAAATGAGTTTGTTGCAACCTATTTGCTTCATCAGTTGTTAGGTGAAGAACAGTTGAACTGGTTACAACAATTTGCAGAGTTACATTTAACCGATAATGAAGCCAAAGCCCTACTGCTCGCCAAAGAAACGGGGGCGGTTGATAATGCAGGTCTTCGAGCTATTTCAGGGTTAGATACATTATCGGCAAGCCAACTACTGCGAAAATTGCACCATCAGTACCATTTGCTGGAGCAAGGTGGCGCAGGTCCGGCAACGTATTACCAGTTAACGTTACCATTGCAAAATGATGATCAGTTACCACTGTTTTCAACGCATGAAGCAGCGAATGAGACGTCAAATACGAGTGACTTTCCTGTTCCGGATGAACTCACTCAAAGGATTGAACAACTCACATCAAAAGCCCGTAAGGACAAACTTTGGCCAATCATTGTTTGGCTATGTGCTTTACGTCCCTATAAAGCCGAACAACTGGCCACGCAATTAACACGTAAAGAAACCCCCTTGAAGCACAATCATTTGAATGTGCTCAGAGAGCAAGAAGGTTTGATCGATTATCTCCATCCAGAAGTAGTCAATCATCCCAACCAAGCTTACCGCACAACCGCAAAAGGGCTTCAGTGGCTTAAAGCCCATGGCATTGATATTGATAGGGGGATACGTTGATATGGATAACGATCTCATCCTCTATACAACTGATGATGGCCAATCGCAGTTAGTGCTACGCGAATTAGGTGGTCAGGTATGGCTTACTCAGTTAGAAATAGCGGAGTTGTACCAAACCAGCAAACAGAATATCAGTAAGCATGTTAAAAGCGTTTTGTCAGACGGGGAGCTGGCTGAAGGGGCAGTTGTCAACTCAAAGTTTACAACTGCCGCTGATGGTAAAGAATACCTAACTCAGCTTTATGCACTACCTATGATCATCGCAGTCGGCTACCGAGTACGTTCTACCCGTGGCACCCAGTTTCGGCAATGGGCCACCCGTACCCTTGCGGAATACCTAGTAAAAGGCTTCGCCATGGATGACGAACGTCTTAAAGATCCTCGATGGGACTACTTCGATGAGCTGCTTGAACGCATTCGCGACATACGTTCATCGGAGAAGCGTTTCTATCAAAAAATCCGTGATTTGCTGGCGCTGTCTGAAGACTACCGAGCAAACGAAAAAGAAACAGGATTATTGTTTGCCGAGGTTCAGAACAAACTCTTCTTCGCTGTCACAAACCATACTGCCGCTGAACTGGTTGTTGAACGTGCAGACTCATCCAAGCCCAATATGAACCTAACCAGCTTTGCGGGTAATAAGGTTCGTAAAGCCGATGTCGTAATTGCTAAAAATTACCTACAAGCAGACGAATTGGAAAACCTGAATCGCTTGGTCAGCATGTTCTTCGAGTTCGCCGAGTTTAGGGCAAAAAACAAAGCTCACCTTCGCTTGCAAGATTGGCGTGAGTACGTCGATAAGTTTATGGACTTTAATGAGCAACCCCTGCTCAACAGCGCTGGGCGCATCAGCCGAAAACAGATGGAGCAAATCGCTCACAAACATTATGAGACTTTCAACTTGCAGCGCAACAAACTGGAAGCTCTGGCGGAAGATGAAAAAGAACTTAAAGAGCTGGAACGGTTGGAGGAGCGTCTAAGCCAGAAAAGGAAGCAAGCAAAATGACCCTGCACACGCCCAAATTTCAAGAAGAGTACAGTGCTAAGCTACCGGCCCTGACATTACTAACCAACTTAGGGTGGTCTTTTCTTGCGCCTGAACAGACATTAGTTGCTCGTGGTGGAAAAACTGATGAGGTCGTGCTTCGGCAGGTGCTTCGTAGTGAACTGCAAAAACGTACTTTTATCTTTGCGGGAAAAAGCTACCCATTGTCAGAGAAGTCTATCGACAACTTAATTGCTGAAGTGTGCAGCCCTAGGTTAAATGAGGGGTTATTAACCGGCAACGAACGCCTGTACAACCATCTGTTGTACGGCATTTCTGTCACAGAGTTTGTTGAAGGCAAAAAGGCCAACATAACCATTGCACTGATTGATTGGCAGACCCCTAGCAATAATAGCTTTATATTTACCGAAGAATTTACTGTTACCCGCTCTGGAGGAGTCGGCTCTTCATTTCAAGACAAGCGCAGACCGGATATTGTCTGCTTTGTAAACGGTATTCCTCTGGTTGTGATAGAGGCTAAGCGCCCTGATGGTAATGCGAAAAAAGGCCCAACCATTGACGAAGGTATTTCGCAAAGCCTGCGTAACCAGCGCCATGATGAAATCCCCTTATTGTTCGCCTATAGCCAGATACTGCTAGCTATCAATGGCAATGAAGGTCGCTATGGCACCTGCGGCACCCCCGCTAAATTTTGGGCGGTCTGGCGAGAAGAAGACATTTCAGACGCTGAAATGTATACCATTAAGAATAAAAAACTATCTGAAGCGCAAGTTACGAGCTTGTTTAGCCATCGTTCGGATAAGGATTTGGATTGGTATCGAAGCCTTGTGGCAGCAGGCAACTTAGCAGTAACCGGCCAGGATAAATTACTTATCAGCTTACTCACTCCATCGCGCTTATTGGAAATGACGCGTTACTTTACGCTGTTTGATAAGAAAATCGGCAAAATTGTTGCCCGTTATCAACAAGTGTTTGGTATTAAAAGACTCATTGAGAGAATAAATACTCACAACATCCATGGTGGCCGTGAAGGTGGCGTTATCTGGCATACCACCGGCTCAGGAAAGTCGTTCACTATGGTGTTTTTAAGTAAGGCACTCATTCTACACGATAGTCTGAAGCAGTGCCGAATAGTGGTGGTAACCGACCGTGTAGACCTAGAAACTCAGCTCAGTAAAACTTTTGCCTCAGGAGGAGAACTAGCGGGTAAAAAAGATAAAGCTGCCGCATTGGCCACATCGGGCAAACGCTTAGCGCAACAGATTGGTGAAGGAACAGAGCGTATCATCTTCTCCTTGATTCAGAAATTTAATACCGCTACTAAACTGCCAGAGTGCACCAATACCAGCTCGGACATCATTGTGTTGATTGATGAAGGTCACCGTAGTCAAGGCGGTGAAAACCATGTTCGCATGAAGCAGGCACTACCCAACGCTGCATTCGTAGCCTTTACTGGCACCCCGTTATTAAAAGACGATAAAACAACCAATAAGTTTGGTCCGATAGTACATGCCTACACAATGCAACGCGCTGTAGAAGACAAAACGGTCACGCCATTACTTTATGAAGAACGTATTCCTGATCTGGACGTCAATGAGCGAGCTATCGACAGTTGGTTCGAACGTATCACAGAGGAGCTTTCAGAGGAGCAAAAAGCCGATCTCAAACGTAAATTTGCCAAAAAAGGTCAAGTATACGGCGCAAATGATCGCATTCGTTTAATTGCTCTGGATATAGCCAATCACTTCATTAAAAACATTGATGATGGTTTAAAAGGACAATTAGCCTGCGACAGCAAATCCTCCGCCATCAAGTATAAAAAATACCTTGATGAAGCCGGTTTATTCGAGTCAGCGGTAGTAATGAGTCCACCTGACAGCCGAGAAGGAAATACCTCTGTTGATGATAAAGCCACACCAGAAGTCACATTGTGGTGGAAAGAGAATGTCGGTAACCAAGACGAGCAGGCCTATACCAGACAAATCATCGAGCGATTTGCTGACGAAAACGACCCGCTAAAAATGCTGATTGTGGTCGATAAACTGCTGACAGGTTTTGATGAACCCCAAAATGCGGTGTTATACATCGATAAGTTATTAAGAGAACACAATTTGATTCAGGCCATCGCTCGGGTTAATAGACTACATCCGAAGAAGAAATTTGGCTTGCTGATTGATTATCGGGGCATTCTTGCAGAGTTAGATACCACAATTGCTAAATATCAGGATCTCGCAGCTCGCACTCAGGGTGGCTATGACATCAATGATATAGCTGGTCTCTATAATCAAATGAGCACTGAATACAAGCGATTACCTCAGCTATACAAACAGCTGTGGGCCATTTTTGATGGCGTAAAAAATAAGAATGATATTGAACAATTACGCCAGGTATTAGTTCCCAAAATAGAAGATCAAAATGGCGAGTTAGTTGATGTAAACCTCAAGGTTCGCGAAGACTTCTATGAAGCCTTAACCGCTTTCGCTAGCTGTTTAAAAGTCGCCTTGCAGTCAGCAACCTTCTTTGAAGATAAAAGCTTTAGCGATGATGACCGCCGTCACTATAAGGAAACAGTGAAGCAATTTTCTAGTCTGCGTCACTTAGTACAACAAGATGCCGGTGAAAAAATTGATTACGACGAATATGCCGAACAAGTGAAAAAACTACTGGATAAGCATGTTGTCGGTGTCGAAGTCAAAGAACCTGACGGTGTGTACGAAGTTGGGAAAATGGGACAGAAGCAGCAACCTGAAGACTGGAGCGAAGATAAAACTCGTAACGAAACTGACATTATCAAAACTCGCGTTACGCGAATGATTGAACAAGATTTACACGATGATCCTTACGCTCAGGAGGCCTTCTCAAAACTGTTGCGTCAAGCTATCGAAGACGCTGAGAAGTTGTTTGACCACCCTTTGAAACAATACATGCTATTTCGTGAATTTGAAGAACAAGTTCATGACCGACGCCTGAATGAAATTCCTGATGTTTTTTCTGGAAATCATCATGCACAGGCTTATTTTGGCGTGCTCAAGAAGGTATTACCTGAAGCCTTTGCTGTTCAGGATCAACAAGTCCAGGACAAATGGGTCAAACTAGCCTTTGAAGTTGATGAGGCCGTTGATATTTCAGTTGCAGAGAACTCCATAAATTCACAAAACATTGAAGCCGATATCCGTAAGAAGTTGCTGCCAAAAATGTTCCAAGAGTGCAAAGCAATTGGTGGAGGTATGGATCAAGCCAAGAAAATTGTTGAGATGGTCGTGCAGATTACGCGCGTCGGATTGAGCGGCCTCTAAAGCCATTGAGTAACCATGAATGTTCCCATTAAACAAAACGGTCATATGATGAACTTTCACTACGGTGATGAACAAATCGCTTTTGAGCGAGTTGTTCGCCAACAGGCAAGCGATAAAGTATTGATTAAGGTATATCCTGATTGTCGTGTGGTCGTATCAGCCCCTACGGATGCTGATAATGATGCTGTGCTTAATGCCGTTAAAAAACGGGGACGTTGGATATACGAGCAGTTGCGGGATTTTCGTAAGCAATTGGAGTATACCTTGCCAAGAAAGTACATCAGTGGCGAAAGCCACTATTATCTCGGAAAACAATATTTACTTAAGGTTATAGAAGCCCCAAATAGTGTTCAGTGTGTCAAATTACTACGTGGAAAACTCGAAGTATCCGTACGTGTTAAAAGTGCTGAGAAAGTCAAAGAGCTTCTAACAGACTGGTACAAAGCGCGGGCTAAAGAAATCTTTGCTAAACGTCTTGATGCCGTTCTTGAACAAGCCTTATGGGTAGCAGAACGGCCTCCGCTGCGTATTCAGACCATGCAAACCCAATGGGGCAGTTGTTCTCCAAATGGTAGAATTACGTTGAATCCCTATTTGGTTAAAGCGCCCAGAGAATGTATTGATTACGTGGTATTACACGAGCTATGCCACTTAGCGGAGTTTAACCACAGTGAAAGGTTCTATCGCCTTATGACACAAGTCATGCCTCAATGGGAAAAGGTCAAAGAACGCTTAGATGGGATGGCTAATATCATCTTTCTCAGCTGATTGCATCGCTACTCATATCTTTTGAGGCCATAGCGATCAGCTAAATACCAAGACAGTTGGCACTCCCGGTTGATGTTGGCGGCTTGTGTTTCCCGTTCAGACTTCAATATAACCCCGCCTACGGCGTTCGATGTGACGTATGATGCCTGCCATTACCGCCGCGGCTTTTTTCCCAATAAATCAGGCAAGCATCCTTATTAAATGCGGTATTAAGACCTTCGTAATTTACTTGCGATGGTTGCCGCCATCAGTCCACCAATGACGGACATGTGCTCAAGTGCAACATATAAAGATATCATGGCTCTCTCTTCAGGGAGAGACCAAAAATGATGGACAATCGCTATCGAGAGCAACAAAAAAGTAGCAAGAATGCCAGCGCCAAGCCAAATAGCCCGGTTAATGATTAACAATACCGAACCACTTATCAGCGTGATTATCGTTGCAATATTAAATAACCATGCTGGAGATAATCCCGCGTCTTGCATCTCAGCCATTCCGCCTTGAAAATCGAGAAGTTTCGCCAAGCCTGAAGACATAAAAACGACAGCCAAGAGCACTCTGGCAAGTAGCCAAAACCCATTACTGACTATTAATGAATCGATAAATTTAGACATGATTTTATACTCTCATCATCATTTAAGGTCGATACAATACAGAGAAAATACCGATTAACTATCAATGAATGATGTTCCATGCACTTAAGGCTTTAAAAGCACATGGAACACGCACCACGAATGGGAATATATTCGGATAACGATCAACTAACCTTATTAACCGTTTTAGATTACTTAATATATTCATCCATGTGTTGAAGATATCTTGCAACATCGCTGTCAATTTTCGGATTTTTCTCTACATCATTAGCAATAAATGTTGGCAATGGCGCCAAGCCCAAAAATTGATTCGCTTTATGGAAATGTAAATAAACGCCTTCAACGCCAACGCCTTCGAAAAACTGCTCAGGATCATCAAAGGCTTCCAGAGGTGCATTCCATGTAACAGATAGCATGTACTTTTTGCCTTGCAAAAGCCCCCCGCTACCATATTTTTTTGTCGCATCACTACGTGAACGGCCATCACTCGCATATAAAACACCGTGACCCGCGGTAAAGACCTCATCGAGATAGCGTTTGACAGTCCATGGTTCTCCCATCCACCAACCTGGCATTTGGAAAATAATGACATCACTGTTAGCTATTTTCTGCACTTCTTCGTCAGTTGAGTAGCCGTTGTCAACAACGGTCATGGACACGTTATGCCCTTTTGACGTCAGATGATCGTAAGCAAGATGGGCAAATTTATTATTAAGCTCACCTTTTGACAAAAGAAAATTTTTCGCACCGTTAATAATTAAAACATTACTCATATTACTATACTCAAATTGTTAAATTTAAAGTCACTGGATTCTTATTGCGTTTTCAGATAGTGAACCAAAGACACTGAATTGAGATATCCAGACCACACCCATTTCTAAATGGCTAGTTCCAGAAGTATTGAGAGAAATGAACAATTAAAAATATGTTTACCCGTATAAATTACAGGAATATATCTGTTAACACACCGTAATTCAGCCGCTTCATATATTTACGCCACTTTCTGCGAAAGTGCAGGTTTTTCTCATTTATCTATATTCCCACATCAAGCCGCTTCCAAGCATGGGCTTTATTGTATTGGGGTTGACTTGGTAGATAAAGATAGTATTTTTAAATAAATTGTTCCGGAAATCGAAACTATGGATGTATTGCAGTCGATGAGGACGTTCATCGCGGTTGTGGAAGCAGGCAGCTTCGTCGGTGCGATGACAACAGTGGGGCTTTCAAAACCAGCGGTATCGCGCCACATTGCCGAGCTAGAGGAACACTTAGGCTCTCGCCTGATCCAACGTACGACTCGACGACTGTCCCTTACGAGTGAAGGAATAACATATTATCAACGCTGTAAGGAGATTGTAGCGGCGGTACGCGATGCAGAGGCAGAAGTCAGTGCGAGCACGATAGAAGTTCAAGGGGAACTGAGAATTGGTGCCCCACAGACCTTTGGGGCTTTGCACCTCGCGGCATTGTGGGGGCGTTTTGCCGCCATACATCCTCAGATCACACTTGATGTCGTACTGTCAGATCGCATTGTCGATATTGTGGAAGAAAGCTATGACCTCTCGGTGCGTATCGCACGGCTGCCAGATTCCAGTCTGGTCAGCAGACTCTTGGCTCGTACCCGAATGGTGTTGTGTGCATCGCCAAAATATATTGCCAAACGTGGTTATCCCAAGACGCCGTTAGACCTCGTTAAGCACGATATCGTCGCTTATAGCTATTGGTCCTCAGGAAACACCTGGAGTTTTAACGGCCCTTCGGGAGACGTTAATGTACACGTACGACCACGTATTCAAACTAACAATGGAGACACCTGTCGAGCGGCCGCGCTCGATCACCAAGGCGTTGTTCTGCTCCCAGACTTTCTGATTTATGAAGCGCTACGTTCAGGTAAATTAGTCGAGTTACTGCCCGAATTTCACGCAGTCGAACTGGGTATATTCGCGATATACCCAACAAGGAAGCAACTTCCCCTCAAAGTAAGGCGGTTAATCGACTTTCTGGTGGAAGAATTCCGATCGCCCCCTTGGCAAAGGTGACGCTAACCGCAAAGACGGGAATCCTTTGTTAGGTAGATTGGCGCGGCCACATCTTCATAAAAATGTAAAATGACCGACGGGTTAGAAATCCTCACTAAAACGTCCGCGCTCCGTTGAGCCATCAACGCGGTACTTAACAAAATCCCGAGTGAATGTTTCTCAATCCGCGAGAAAGACTATCTGCTTCAAATTGCGTTGATGGATCCTGGCGGTATGACAATCGATGTGCCGTTGGCGACACGCCATATAGGCGTTTAAAAACGGTGCTAAATGTACTTTCAGAAGCATATCCAAGGCTATAAGCAAGGTGCTTGATAGGCTCATTGCTTAACCTAAGTGAACGGCTCGCCATGCGCATTTTCCATTGCGTGAGATAATGTATCGCTGTGGTTCCCGTTGATTTGATGAACAAGCGCGCAAATCCCGTCCGAGACATGCCGGCGATAGCCGCAAGCTCACTCAGTTGCCAATTTCGGCTCGGGTCTGAATGTATCGCGCCAAGAGCACGTAGGATGCGGGTATCTTTCAGCGCCGCAATCCAACCACTCGAACCAGCCTCCTCAGAAGTGAGCCAGCACCGTATCCCTTCTATCATAATCAGTTGCATTAAGTGATTACCCGCCAGCACGCCTCCTGGGCGTTGATGTTGGATTTCTTTATGCAGACTATCCATCAACCAGTTGAGCACAGAGGAGGAATCAGAACCATGATCAATAAAGATGACATCGGGTAATACATCCAAGAACCAACCCGATGCAATTTGATCAACCTCCATTTTGCCGGACAGAATAATACTGTCATCGCCGCCCAAATCAGCGATGCCATCCACAATGACATAATCAACATCTGGGAGCGGAACCGATGTAAGCGTCGGATCTGTTGCCAATAGAAACGGAGCAAATCGGGTCAATATGACACCATCGCCAGGGGCCAATTTGTGCCACGTGTTTTCCGTTTCCAGACGAAACCACAGCGCCCCTTTTCTCAAGGCCAGAAATTTCATCCCTGCGAACCCATCATACCTGATCGACCAGTTTGCCCCTGCGCGCTGTCCAATCGTGACATAACTGCGGGCATCGAGTAGATGTAAAACATCAGATAGGGGATCGATGGTACTCACACAAAAGCTCCTGCTACTTTAGACGATTAAAAGCGTACTTTTTTTGCGTTAAAGTCACAACATACCGAATTGGAGAGGCAAAATCATGCCTGTCATTTGTCGCTAATAACAGAATTGGCGCAGGTGTGTGTTTTGGGTCGATCCAATTGCATCATGTTTACATCGATTCAATAGGCTATCTCATGAAGAAAAAACTATTGGCCGGACTCATCGCCTTGTCTTTGATTCCCTCCCTCGCCAGCGCGACAGAGCAACAACTCAATTACCCAGCGGGTCATGCTGACGCCAATATCATCCCATTTCCTGACAACCAACTTCAGACGGCTCAGGCAGACTTGTGGCAAGTTATTACGAAAGATACCACCTTGATCGAAGGCCCTGCATTTGATACCCACGGCAACCTCTACCTGACCGACCTTTATCATGGGCAAGTCGTCAAAGTGGATAACCATAATAACGTTTCTATTGTCCACAGCAGTAAAGAATACGCACCTTGCTCAATCGCCATCACACAAGATGGGAAACTGGTGGTCGCCGCCGTCGCGTTTGATGGCAGCAAAGGGATGATTTTTTCAATGAATGCGGATGGCAGTGACATCCAAACCCTTGTTAATACGGATAAAGGCTTCCGCCCCAACGACATGGTGTTTGATAAAAATGGTGGGTTTTATTTTACTGATGCAAGCGGTAATAGCGGTGATCCGGCCGGAGGCGTTTACTATGTTTCCCCTGACTTTAAAACCGTGACGCCCATCCTTAAAAACTTGAGTGGCGGTAATGGCATCGCACTGTCACCCGATGGTAAAACCCTTTGGGTCGTTGAATTTTCTGCGGGCGTGTTACATCGCTTACTGATGCAGGATGCCACCCATATTCGTGCCTTTGGTGAAAACGTGGCCTATCGCTTCAACGGCCTGGTTGCAGACTCAATGAAAGCCGATAGCGACGGCAATCTTTATATTGCCCTGCATGGACAAGGGCGGGTGATTGTTCTCAACCAAAATGCCGTTCCCATCGGCCAAATCACCCTCGCTGGGCGAGACCAGGGCCACTATTTGCGCTCCACAAATTTGGCCTTCAAACCGGGAACCCGGGAAGTTTATATCACCTCAAGTAATGATGAAGATCTAAAAACCGGTAGTGCCGTATTTAAGGCCTATGGTTTTGCTCCGGCAATAAACGATTACTGGAAAAAGTAAAAGCACGGCTTCGGGATTACGATTCCTGATCGGTATAAAATGGGCGTTTCCGTGCGACGGAACGCCCATTTTCAGTTATTGCGCCACTTCTGTTATTGCACCAATGTAGAGGCCATCTTGATTTTAGCGTCTACCGACATCCTAACGGTTCCATCCACCGCACGAAAAGCAATCGGCCCAGAACTATCCCCGAGCCGATTTTTAAGCGTTACTTTTTAAAGGTTATTTCAACGTCGCTTTCACCACCGCTGACAACGGCGTGGTTGGGCGGCCAATCAAACGGCTCAGTTGCTTACCGCCATCGAACAGCCCACCTTTGGATGCGCCAGTGTCCGAATCCGCAATAATCTGCGCGAAACCCTCAGGTAGCCCGGCTGAAACCAGCGCGGCGGCAAACTCCGCTTCGGACAGATTTTGATAACCGATATTTTTTCCAGACTGTTTGCTGACTTCCGTCGCCAGCTCTGCCAGCGTGTAAGGCTCGTCGCCAGCCAGTTCATAAACCTTGCCTGCCTGCCCTTCCTGCGTCAGTACCGCGACCGCAGCGGCGGCGAAGTCTTCACGGGTTGCAGAGGTAATTTTGCCTTCGCCCGCGCTACCGATAAACACACCGTGTTCTAGCGCCGCAGGGATGCTGGCAGCATAGTTTTCGGTATACCAGCCGTTGCGCAGCAGAACATGTGGTAGACCAGAGGCTTTCAGAAACGCTTCAGTCTCACGGTGTTCCGTTGCCAGCGCCAGAGGCGATCTATCAGCATGCAACAGGCTGGTATATGCCACCAGTTTCACACCCGCTTTTACCGCAGCTTCAATAACATTGCGGTGTTGTGCCGCACGCTGACCGACTTCGCTAGAAGAGATCAGCAGTACCTTATCGACACCTTGCAGAGCGGAAGACAGCGCTTCTGGCTGGTTATAATCTGCCGCTCTCACCTGCACGCCTTTTGCCGATAAATCGGCAACTTTATTGACATCACGCACCAGCGCCACGATGTCGTTCGCCGGAACCTTCTCTAACAGTTGTGCGATAACCAAACGGCCCAGTTGGCCGGATGCACCAGTAATAGCAATCATCTCGAGCTCCTTTATTGACTGTCTTTATTAACCATCTTTTTTGTTAACCGTCTTTTGTTAACAAGAACTAGCTGGCATAATATCGGCAAAACTAACTTTAAGTAAGTACATACATAAAGATAAGTATAGTGAGTCAATCTAAAACGCCTATCGATTTATTGCCGCCCATTCTGCCAACTGGTGATGTCTTCGCTGAAAAATGTCCCTCTCGCCAGATACTTAACCACGTTACCAGCCGTTGGGGCGTACTGATTCTGATCGCATTACTGGATGATACACATCGTTTTAGTCAACTGCGTCGACGGATTGGCGGTGTGAGCGAGCGCATGCTGGCGCAGACTCTACAATGGTTGGAAAGTGATGGTTTTGTCCTGCGAACAGCCTATCCGGTTGTTCCGCCACATGTTGAGTATAGCCTCACCCCATTAGGCAAAGAGGTTGGCGTGCGGGTAAAAGAGCTGGCGATATGGGTCGAAGGGAATCTGGATAAGATTATGGCGACGCAGCAGTCAGACGAATAATCATCCATCTAACCATAATCAATGCGCCCCCCTTATACAAATCATCAGTCTAACCGTTATTGGCGCAGGCGTAGGCTCCACCATGACGGCTACATCGAGCACCATTATGCAGGTTGCGCCAGCATCAAAAGCGGGTATGGTGGCGTCGACCGAAGAGGTGTCCTATGAACTAGGGGGCGCAACGGGCGTGGCGCTGATGGGCAGCTTGCTGTCTTTCGCTTATTCTGCAACGTTTATGCTGCCCGCGGCCTTCGTCTGGACAACTCGCCATAATAAACAGCATCGTCATCAGGCCGCTGACCTATAGCACCGCTAACGCATCGGTTCAGACAATAAAAAACGCCGTTCAATCAAAAACGGCGTTGATGATGTAGCGACGTCTGACACTATAACGACGTACTGCAAGCTAACGATGTACTAAACTTAGTAGGTTTCTTTACCGTATTGCAATGAGCGAGGCCCGTACAGCATCCCGCGTGGATGGCCCGCCGCCAGCAGACGCGTGCTGGTCACGCCAGCAACATCGTGGCCTTTGTCGGAGATCGTGTCCGCAATCTGGTTCACCGCAGCCTGCACCAGAATACCGATGATGCCGCCATTAGCATTTGATTGCTGTTCGTTGCTGGACGCCGTTGCGCTTCCGCTCCACAACAGTTTTCCGGTACGCAGATCCACCAGACGCGCATCCGCAGAAACGCGGGTTTCGCTATTAATCACGATGTATGACGTGCCGTACTCTTTTACGTCCAGATACAGCGCAGCATCAGCACCAAAGATTTGATGCAGCTTCGTCGTACTCAGCGCATGAATATCCGCCGCGGTCGATAGACCATTCTGTTTGAACGTTTCGTCTACGACAGCGACAGGCAAGACGTAATAACCTGATTCCGCCAGCGGGTAGGTAACTTGTGAAAGCAGGCTATAGCTCGCTTTCACATCCGGCGAATGGTTAACCGGCGGCAATACCAGAATGGACTTAGGCTTGCTTTGCTTAAATGCCGTGTAGTCATAAGGCACGGGTTTAGCACAGCCGGTCAGCACCAGCGCAAAAACCAGACCACATAATCCTAAGAAACGATTCATTTAATGCTCCCTTTATTTTTACTCAACAGGAAGTCCATAAAAGGTGCTGATTCAGGGAATTTCGCTTTTTCAGTTTCAAACTGTTGGCGAGCTTCGCTATCACGGCCAGTGTTGGCGTACAGCAACCCAAGTTGAGCATAGAGTCCCGGCGGGACAGGTTTATTGGCGGCTTTCGCTTTTTCGATCGATTCATTCAAAGCAAGAATCTGCTGCTCTGGACCGACTTTATCTTGTTGATAGTAATCGTAAAGTGCCGGCTGATATTTGTCCCAGCTATAAATCGTTTTTGGCTGAGACGCACAGCCAGCTAATACTGTCGCAGCCAGTAGCAGGACAATTTTCTTATGAGATAACATGGTTATATTCCTATTCCCTTAGTTCGCTGGGCGCCAGGCACCGCTTTCAATTCCTGCAACCAGATTATTAACGGCCTCACGAATCGCCAAATCCAGCACTTTGCCGTTCAGCGTCGAGTCATAGCTAGCCGTGCCGCCAAAACCGATAATTTCACGGTTGGACAAGGTGTACTCACCCGCGCCCTGTACGGAATACACCACTTCAGACGTTTGCACGTTCACGATGTTCAACGTGGTTTTTGCGTAAGCAACCTGTGTTTTACCACGGCCTAGGATGCCCCACAGTTGATGGTCACCTACTTCTTTGCGACCAAACTCGGTCACATCGCCGGTAACAACATAGGTAGCGCCTTTCAGCGTCTGCGTTTGCCCTTTAATACCCGCTTCTGCTTTCAGCTCTTCCATATTGGTGCGATCCAACACGTTAAAGCGGCCACTCTGCTGAAGATGGCTAACAAGAATGGTCTTGGATTGATTACCTAAGCGGTCAACACCATCAGAAAAAATACCGTTCATGTAGTTAGAGCGGTTTTCAAATTTTCCGACGGAAATCGGGCTGCGAACGCCCTGATAAGGCGTACTGTAAGAAGTCACTTTTTGTGCTTCTACGGTACGGGAAGACTCTGTGGCACATCCGCTCAATAATGCAGCTGACATGAATACAGAACAAAGAACGACTTTTTTATTCATAACACTATCCCTTAGTGACAATCCATTAACCGGAGCAACGCTCTGTTATTGATTCATAATGAAAATGCCGTAAACGCGTTATTTAGCTGCAACACTGTTTTGATGCAACAGTGTTTTGCTGCATTTAAATAGCGTTAGACATTATGAGGAACGTAAGGAAAAGTAACGAGTTATTTCAGGGGGAAATGAACAAAAATAATGAAAATCAGAATTTTTACCCGAGATAATCCACTGTAAACCAGACAAAAAATAAGGTTATATGCAACCAGACCATTACTTTCGCATAACATTACAACTAACTGAAACGATTCAATAATTTTATTCGTAACACGTGTGAGATTTAACATTAACCGACTTTTTACCTGCTCTATATCAAAGTCAGGGGGGTATCCAACTATTAGGATAAAGGCCACGATCGAGGGATCCAGAGTGGGAAAAGGTAATGAACCGATTTGTTATTGCCAGTGCTCAAGACTGTATGGGGTGCCATGCATGCGAAATCGCCTGTGTCATTTCACACAATGACGAGCGCTATCCAGATAGCGCAGCGGTGTTTCAGCCCAGAATAAAAGCATTCAATACGCCAACGCTGCGGGCTGCCGTGACCTGCCGTCACTGTGAAGATGCGCCCTGCGCCAGCGTGTGCCCAACGCAGGCCTTGATCAGAAAAGACAATAGCATTCAGCTCGTTCAGGAAAAGTGCATCGGCTGCAAAAGCTGTGTACTGGCTTGCCCGTTCGGCGCAGTGTCGATGGTGACCAACCCTGCGAACAATAGCACCGTCGCCCATAAATGCGATCTCTGCGCTGATCGTCCCGAAGGACAAGCGTGTGTAGAAGCCTGTCCAACTCAGGCCTTACAGCTCGTCAGCGAGCAAACGTTAGCAGCTCGCCGTCAGGAAAAACAGCAGGTGATGGCGCTGCGTTCCTCCGCTCACTGGCAGCGTGAAACGCCCGTGATGAAAGCGCTGACGCCCCATCCGCTCAGTAAAAGGAAAAACTGGCCGCGCCGGGATGCCGAGAAAAAGCCGCTGACCCAGAGAACCTCCACGTTTGATGAAATCTATCATGGCTTCTCCATGCAGCAGACAGAAGATCAGGCAGACCGCTGCCTTTCCTGTGGCAAACGCGCAGTCTGCGAGTGGACCTGCCCGCTGCATAACAATATTCCTGAACTGCTGAATCTGGCCAAACAGGGGCGCATTCTTGAAGCCGTAGAGCTGTCGCACCAAACCAGCAGCCTGCCGGAAATCTGTGGCCGAGTGTGCCCGCAGGATCGGCTATGCGAAGGAGCCTGTACGCTAGGTAAGGAGTACGGGGCGATTACCATCGGTAACGTTGAACGCTACATTACCGACACGGCGATAAAAATGGGCTGGTCGCCCGATATGACGCATGTTGTTCCTAGCGGCAAACGCGCGGCTATCGTCGGTGCTGGCCCAGCAGGGTTAGCCTGTGCCGATGTGCTGGCGCGCAACGGTGTGCAGGCCGTGGTGTTCGATCGTCACCCAGAAATTGGGGGGCTGCTCACGTTCGGGATTCCGTCGTTCAAACTGGATAAAGAGGTGCTGATTCATCGCCGTGAAGTATTCAGCGCGATGGGAATCGAATTCCGGTTGAATACCGAAGTGGGGAAAGATATTTCTCTGGCTCAGCTGCTGGATGACTATGACACCGTGTTCCTCGGTGTAGGTACCTACCGCTCCATGAAGGCTAACATTGATAATGAAGAGGCTCCCGGCGTCTTCGATGCGCTCCCTTTCCTGATTGCCAATACCAAACACGTCATGGGTCTACCTGAATTAGAGGGTGAGCCTTATATCTCAATGGCGGGCAAGCGCGTCGTGGTGCTCGGCGGTGGGGATACCGCGATGGACTGCCTGCGTACATCCGTTCGGCAAGGCGCGGTATCCGTAACCTGTGCGTATCGACGTGATGAAGCCAACATGCCCGGCTCGAAAAAAGAGGTGAAAAACTCCCGCGAAGAAGGCGTTGAGTTCCTGTTTAACGTCCAGCCGCAAAAAATCTGCCTCAATGAACAGGGTGACGTGTGCGGGATTAGTCTGATTCGCACCGAACTGGGCGAACCTGACGCCAGCGGCCGTCGTCGCCCGCGCCCGATTCCCGGTTCAGAATTCGTGCAGCCTGCGGAAGCCGTGATAACGGCATTTGGCTTTCAGTCACACAGCATGCCGTGGCTGGAAGACGCCGACATCGGTCTGGATAACTGGGGATACATCACCGCCCCGCTTGATAGTCAGATACCTTGCCAGACCAACCACCCGCGTATTTTTGCCGGTGGTGATGCCGTACGCGGTGCCGATCTGGTGGTAACCGCCATTGCCGACGGGCGCAAAGCCGCATTGGGCATGATTGCGACGATGGGGCTGACCGCCGTCACGGGTGCTATTCCCGCACACCCGCAGCGCCCTGAAACGCACGCAACTCGCGAGGAGATCCGCTCATGAATCAATTTGTTATTGCCGAAGCAGAAAAATGTATCGGCTGCCGGACCTGTGAAATCGCTTGTGCGGTCGCCCATAGCGGAGGCCAAAGCGCGCAACTGCGGCCTTCTCACTTCTTTCCCCGCCTGAAGGTCGTCAAAAGCGCCAGCGTCAGCGTCCCTGTTCTTTGCCGTCAGTGTGAGAACGCCCCCTGTGCCAGCGTCTGCCCAAATGACGCGCTGGTGCGCGATCGGGACAGCATTCAGGTGATGCAGTCCCGCTGCATCGGCTGTAAAAGCTGTGTGGTCGCCTGCCCTTTCGGCGCCATTAATGTGGTGACAAAAGCGTCGAATGACGAAGGGGAAACGCATCTCACCCAAAGCGAGGTTCACAAATGCGACTTGTGCGTGGATGTTGCCCAGAGCCCGTCCTGCATTAGCGTGTGCCCGACATCGGCGCTGCGATTAGTGACCGCGGATGAGTTACGCAAGCAGACGCTGGAAAAACAGCGGCGTTCCGCACTGGGGTGGCCGAACCATTAAAACAGACTGGAAGGTGGCGAACAGGGAAGGATCGCCACAAAACATACGATGCAGAAAATTCGGTTTACCTAATTAATAATTATCGCCGATTTATCCATCGATTTTTCTTTAGTTCACATATTAGTCTGATAATATGCATGGGTAATGCTGGATAGGTTCCCATCTTTTATCACGATCACGGAGTGAACAATGACCTGCCATTTTGTCAGGTGGACAAGCACGGAAGCGCTTCCTGACTTACAAAGACTGCCCGATAGGCTCATCTCATCAACACAAGGTTTTTCAGCCAAACGCCGCGAGCGTTATCTGAAAAGTCGCGTGCTGCTGGCAGAGATGATGTTCTATTTTTTCGGCTATCCATTGTTACCCACATTGCTGGAGTCCCCTGAAGGACGCCCTTATTTTGCCGATCCCAACATGCCCAATTTCAGCATCGGCTATGCGGGCAATACCATCGCTATCCTATTGAGCGAAGAAGGGAGCGTGGGCATGGATATCGAAATCGTTCATGTCAGGCCAACAAATCAGGCTGTTCCACAGATGCAGGCGCAGACGCAGGCCGAACAGGCGTGGATCAATGCGCAGCGCGATCCGCTGGAAGCAGCAACGCAGCTCTGCACCATTCGCCAGTCATTGATGAAAATCCCTGGCGTAAACAGCAATCCTCCCAATAACCTGAAACTCCACCCCGCCTCTGGCAGGCTGCGTTCAACCTGTACCCCCGCCGTAGAAGTGATGAGCGATGTTGATGATTATCTTGCTTGGGCCTGCGCCCATATTCCTACACTTAACCGATTGATCATGTGGAAATATACATCGGCATCGGGTATGAGAAAATCGGGAGAAATTCTACAGCAGCAGCGCCAGTCTTTGCGCTATATGAAATTAACCAGTCATGCGATAGAAAAAGCCATCTCTACCGCCTCACTGTAGCCAGCCGCCGCGACACAGGCTGAGGCTCTGGGAAAGCCCCAGAGCCACGAACGGATTAATGCGCGTCGATAAACACGATTTTCAGCAGGAACAACAGCGCAACCACAACCACACATGGGCTGATTTCACGCCAGCGTCCCGTCGCCAACTTCATCACACAGTAAGAAATGAAACCCAGCGCGATCCCTTCGGTAATCGAGAAGCTGAACGGCATCATCACCGCGGTAATAAAGGCTGGAACGGCTTCCGTCAGGTCATCCCACTTCACACGCGCCAGGCTGGACGTCATCAGTACGCCCACGTAAATCAGTGCGCCCGCGGCCGCATAGGCAGGCACCATACCTGCTAATGGTGACAGGAAGATGACCAGCAAGAACAGCAGACCCACGATGACAGCGGTCAGGCCAGTGCGTCCACCAACGGATACGCCAGAGGAGCTTTCAATATACGCTGTAACGGAGGAGGTTCCGATAAATGAACCGGCCACAGAGCTAACGCTATCAACATACAGCGCCTGCTTCATACGCGGGAACTTACCGCGCGCATCGACCAGGCCGGCTTTATCCGTCACACCAATCAGCGTACCGGAGGAGTCAAACAGGTTAACCAGCATGAAGGAGAAAATAATGCCAGACATCCCGAGGTTCAGCGCCCCCGCCAGATCAACCTGACCCACCACAGACGTTACGCTTGGCGGCATGGAGAACACGCCAGAAAACTTCACATCACCCAGCAGCAGGCCAATCGAGGTAGTCACGACGATGGAGATCAGCACTGCGGCGTGAATATTGCGTGAAGCCAGCGCCACAATAATGAAAAAGCCCAGCGCCCCCAGCAGCACGCTGTGTGACGTCAGGTTGCCAATGGTCACCAGTGTTTCAGGATTAGGAACGATGATGCCAGCATTTTTCAGGCCCATCATGGCAATGAACAGCCCGATACCGCTGGCGATACCCAAACGCAGGCTAAGTGGGATATTGGCGATCATCCAATAGCGAATCTGGAAGATAGTCAGCAACAGGAAACCGATTGCGCCCCAGAAAATAGCACCCATCGCAACTTGCCACGGCAGGCCCATCGCGCCCACAACAACAAACGCGAAAAACGCATTCAGACCCATTGCTGGAGCCAGCGCCACAGGCAGGTTCGCCAGCAACCCCATCAAAATACTACCGAATGCGGCAATCAGACAGGTGGTCACAAAGACCGCTTTGGTATCCATCCCCGCCGCGCCCAGAATCTGCGGGTTAACAAAAACGATATAGACCATCGTCAAAAACGTCGTGAAACCGGCAATCGTTTCCGTACGTGCTGTCGTACCGTGTTGTTTAAGTTTAAACACACGCTCCAGCAGGCCCTGCTCGGTAGCAAGACCAGGTTGTGATTTATTCATGAGTAACAATCCAAAGAAGGGAATAACTGTCGTCGGGTATCCTATAACAAAACGCTGTGTTTTTACGTTGATCCCACGTTTTTTTTCATCGAATAAGAAGAACCTATTAACGTCATCGTTTTCTCTCGGTTAACGCCCCCTGATTTTACGCAAGATAGCGCTAAAAATGGCTTTCTAGGTCGCAATATTGGGTCAATTGGTTAAAGTAAGGAACGTTTTCTCATTCTGATCGTTTAAGAACCGAGACACTGGGGCGACCACAGTGCGAGGTGTCCCTACGGGAACCTCATCACCGTGTTTCCCCTAAAGCTATACTTAAACACTTCATCGATAAGGATTGGTCATGCCCCGTATTGAATGCGTCTTCTTCGACTGTGATGGCACGCTGGTTGATAGCGAAGTGCTGTGTTGCCAGGCTTATGTGAATATCTTCATCCCATACGGGGTGAACTTATCGCTGGAGGAGGTGATAAAAACCTACAAGGGCGTGAAGCTGTACGAAATTATTTCCCGTATCAGCCAGCAGCACGGCTTAACCGTATCGGTAGAAGATGCGGAGCGTCATTTCCGGCAAGAGGTGAAACGGCTGTTCGATGAATCCCTGCAACCTATCGAAGGCGCACGTGAGTTAGCGCAGTCCATTACCGTTCCGATGGCTGTGGTTTCTAACGGACCGGTCAGTAAGATGCAGCATTCGCTCGGCCTGACGCACATGCTCGATCTGTTTGGCGACCATCTTTATAGCGGTTACGATCTGAAAAAGTGGAAGCCCGACCCAGCAGTGCTGTATCACGCCGCCGAGCAGCTACAGCTTCCGATTGAGCACTGCATTCTGGTTGAAGATTCCGCCGCTGGCGTACAGGCTGGCATCGCGGCGGGCATTCCAGTGTTCTATTACTGTGCCGATCCCCACAACCAGCCGATTCATCATCCGCTGGTCACGATGTTCGACGATATGCGTGAACTACCGCAAATCTGGCGCGAAAAAGGCTGGAGTATCACCGCACAATAACCGCATTTCAAACTTATGTCATACCACCATCAAATCTATTTACGGAACGAAAACGGTGGTAATGGAATAGAAGAGTAAAGCGTTTGCGCCATGGACAAAAACGTCAGGAATGTTTTTGAACGTCGCTAGCGACGGCCCTGCAAGGGTGAATCTCAGGGATGAGATTCATATCCGCGCAAGTCGAGCGTACATGGACGTATTCACAGCGTCTTTACGATCTATCCATTACCACCGCACGACGCACGTGATCGGCAGCCTCAAGCTGGCTTATTCCGCCACCACAGCAAACGGCGTTTCGGCTGCTTTTCCTGCTGGCTAAAACGGGCGTTAACCCCGCTCGCCAGCAGCTCCAGCGACAAACAAAACACAAAGTAGACCAGCGCGACAAACAGGAAAACCTCCATCGGGTAGACCATGCTGCGGTTATTGACCTGCGTAGCAAGAAACGTCAGTTCGCCAACGCCAACAATATAGGCCAGTGAGGTGTCTTTAATCAGGGAAATCCATTGGTTGATGAAGGAAGGCACCATCATCCGCAGCGCCTGCGGCAAGACAATCTGCCACAACACCTGCCAGCGACTTAATCCCAGCGAGAGTCCAGCCTGCCACTGACCGCGGCCAATCGCGACAATGCCAGCCTTCACGCCGTGCGCCAAATACGCCGAGGCAATCAGCGCCAGCGCACACACCACGGTCGTGATTTCGGGGATATCGACGCCAAAAACGATCGGCAGCAGGAAGTAGGTCCAGAAAATCAGCATGATGACGGGAATTGCGCGGAAGAACCCCAGCACCATGGCCAACAGTGCACTCCAGCCTCCCCGAGACATTGCCAGCGCCACGCCCCAAATCGTCCCCAAGATGGCAGAGGCTACACCAGCCAGCAGGCTCATCACCAGCGTCAGCGCCGCGCCACCCAGCGGGCCATCGGGGAACGTACCCCACATCAAATAACCGAGGTTATCGGTGATAACGGTAAAATCCATCTTAGTGTCTCTCCGCCAGACTGCGCTGCTGACGCCACATGCCCCAGCCCTCCATCACCGCAATAATCGCGATGTACAACACCGTCGCTACGCCAAATGCCTGAAACGTGCGCAAGGTTTCCGTCTCCACCTGACGCGACGCGTAAGACAATTCAGCGACGCCAATCGCCATCGTCAACGACGAGTTCTTAACGATATTCATGTATTGCCCCAGCAGCGGTGGCAGGGCGATTTTTAACGCCTGTGGCAGCACCACATAGCGCATGGATTGCCAGCCGGTTAATCCCAGAGCATGTGCCGCGTACTTCTGCCCGCGCGCCACACCGCGAACACCGGAACGGATTTCCTCGGCAATAAACGCGCTGGAATAGAGCGTCAGCCCAGCCAACCCCGCCAAAAACTCAAAAGAAGGCCACGCCAACGTCGTACCGAAGAGCGAAAGCGTATGCGGGGTGTTCAGCCATTGCATCATCGATGAGGGAAAAAGCTGCCCGGCCCCGAAATACCAGAAAAACAGCTGCACTAGCAGCGGCGTATTACGAAATAGCGAACTGTAGGCCACCACAACGCCGCTCAGCAGCCGAATCTGGCTGTCTCTGGCAGCAGCCAGCAGAAACCCCAGCACCGTAGACAGGACAATCGTACTCAGGGAAATACCCAGCGTGATCAGAAAACCACGCCACAGCCAGGTGAGGTATTGAGGAGCCAACAGCCACGATTCAAGCGATTGCAGCGCCGTATCCATGCGTTTTATCTCTCTTTGTATTATTACGAGGTATAAATAGAAACGCCCCCTGCAATGCAGAGGGCTGGGATCGTAGCACCAGACGTCGGCTATCAGGATTTAGGTTGTTGATCCAATGGGGCAAAGGTGAAGTCGCCGCGCGGCTGAGCCGATTTCGTGCTCGGCCCAAACCAGCGATCGTAAATCGTCTTCGCTTCACCCTGTTTTTCCAGGTTAATCAGCGTGTCGTTAATTTTCGCCGTCAGACGCTCTTCGCCCTTCGGAATCCCAACACCTTGATACTCTTTGGTAATGCTGAACGGAGAGATTTCGAATTCGGCTTTCTGGGCATCAGGCACATTAGCCAACAGTCCGACTAACTTGGCATCATCCTGCGTGATGGCCTGAACGTTGCCGTTACGCAACGCGGCGAAGGCCAGCGGCGTATCGTCGTAGGAAATCACTTTGGCCGTCGGATAATGCTCACGCAGGGTAATTTCCTGCACGGTGCCTTTATCCGCACCAATACGCAGCGTTTTGATGTCTTCCGGCGTTTTCAGCACGCCTTTACGAGCGATGAATTTTTGCCCAGTCGCGAAGTAAGGAATACTAAAGTTAACCTGCTTGGCGCGCTCATCGGTAATGGTGAAGTTCGCGGCGATAAGATCGACTTTCTGCGAACTTAACAGGGGAATACGGTTCGCAGGGTTCGTCGCGCGCAGCTCCACCTTCACGCCCAACGCCTTACCAATCGCCTCGGCGATATCTACGTCATAACCCACCAGCTTTTTGCTCTGCGGATCGACATAGCCAAACGGCGGATTGCTGTCGAAGACGGCAATTTTCACCACACCCGCCTTCTGAATATCATCTAATTTATCGGCCTGTGCAGCACCAGAAATGGAAGCCAACCCAGCCAATAAAGTCACTGTCAAAATCTGCTTTTTCATTCCCTGTCCCTTAATTATTGCTGTATTAACAGCAGGCTATCAGCAGGGCGAAAACGCGGGAAATAACATAAATAGCTATAATATAACCTTATGCTACTTAGGTGTTCTGGCAGATTATCCTGATTCAAGTACAGCTAGGTAGAGTGATGGAAAGCGACAGGAAATCTCCTATTCAGACTTTTTCGGAAGAGATAACGGCAGCCAGGCACAGTATTACTACGGTTTAAGTGTAAGGAGCGGGAGCAGCATCTGATTGTTTTGCATCCACTCAACCGAATGTTCGCACCGATATGCAATAATTCTTTTTATCGTTGCGAAATCATCCAGCAGGTTACGGTTGATTATAGGTTCGTGATGAGCAATGCGGTTGCGCAGTTTTCTCACAGTTTCTAAATCATTATAGAGATTCTGACGCATCTGCGCGGCACTCAGGCCCTGTGCGACGGTATGAGGGAAAGCGGTGAGTATGTGATTGTTCCATAAGCGAGTATCAAATCTTCCAGTCAGCATTTTTTGCCAGAAAACAAACTTTAGTTCAGGGATAACTTTTCCCGTCGTTGGCTGATTTCGTCGCCCACTAATCAGATCATCTTTTGGCTTATAGCCATGGATAGGGATCGGTAGGCTTCGCTCAAAACCAATGGACCAAGGCCATCTGTCCCCGTATACCGTTTCAATGACTTCAGAAATAGCATTGCGCGTGAGGATTTCGCACACATGAAGAGGAACAAAAAAAGCTGCTGATATTTGCGCATTCCACATGTAAAGCCTTAAGGCTTTTTCTGTCTGAAGCAAGCCAGTCGGTCCACCGACGATATTTTCATACGTTCCTATTCTGGCCGCAGAGAGGCTATCCTTTATGCTGTTTGACGGCATCGTCAACGATCCTTATACTGACATCACTAGCCACGGGACTTGTTAGCAGTAATGCTTCCCCCCGAGGACAACAGAAGTAGCGATACAACAAAGGCTCACCATATGGTGAGCCTTTGTTGCTTTCATGCTAGTCAGAGTGAGCTAGCCTATACACTCTATTTACCATAGGCCTATAAAGCGCTGTCAAGGTTATTCCCACTGCCGGTTCTGGATAACAATCCTGTACCCATCATGATCATGAAAAGTCACACCATCTTTATCCCAGTAAGGATTGAACGAGCTGACTCTGACAAACCCAGCCTCATCCATTCTTGAACATGCTCTAACTATTTTCCCTTACTGACAGAATAAACCAGGTCATCATCCCCCCGATTAGCCCCCAAAATGCCGCGCCAATTCCCCACAGCGTCAGCTCAGAGGCGGTGATCAGGAAAGTAACGACCGCAGCATCGCGCTGCTTTTCATCCAGCAACGCGCGATACAGGCTGCCTGAAATGGTGCTGAGCAGCGCCAAACCGGCGATAGCGTGAATCAGCGGCTGCGGCAGCGCCGTGAAAAGCTGACCGATTGATCCGCCGAAAACACCCGCCAGAAGATAAAATCCTCCCGCAGCAACAGCGGCAAGATAGCGTTTTTTCGGATCGGGATGCACATCCGATCCCATACAGATCGCGGCGGTGATCGCGGCAATACACACGGAAAAACCACCGAACGGCGTCAAAACCAGCGCAATTAATGCGGTAATGGCGATCAGCGGTGACACGGGAACCTGATAGCCAGCGGCTTTCAGCGTGGCAACGCCTGGTGCGTTCTGCGACGCCATGGTGACAATGAAAAATGGAATACCGACGCCCAACAGCGATGCCCACGAAAAGTGCGGCGTAATAAACTCAGGTACGGCGAAGACCAGCGGTGAATCAGAGAGCGCAATTTGCCCTCGGAATAAGGCCAGCAGCAGGCCAACAAGCAGCGTCAACACGATGGCAAAGCGCGGCAGCAGCCGACGGCTGAGCAAATAGGTCACGCACATCGCAAAAGTCAGCCAGAAGTCCTGTTGCAGAGAAAGAAAGGCATCCGCGCCAAAGCGCAGCAGAATCCCCGCCAACATCGCGGCAGAAATGGCTTGCGGAATAACGTTCATCAGTCGGGCAAAAAGACCAGTGATCCCGCAGATAAAGATAAGCGCGGAGGCAAACAGAAACACGCCGATCGCTTCATTGAGCGATGTCCCCGGCAAACTGGTAACCAGCAGCGCTGCCCCCGGCGTTGACCAGGCAGCCAGTATCGGCGCACGGTAGTATAGCGACAGGCTAATCGATGCCAGCCCTTGGGCAATCCCCAGCATGCTTAACCAGCCACCGATTTGTACCGCGCTGGCACCCGCCGCTTCCGCCGCCTGAAAAATGATGGCAGCCGAACTGGTGTAGCCCACCAGCACCGCAACAAAACCGGCGATGAGGGTCGAAAAGCTGACATCTTTTAGCGCAAATGAAACAGGCATGGTATACCTTCACTCTTGTCGTGCGCTATAACGCACAGAAAGCGTTAACATAGCAGCGTGCGTTATAACGTACAAGCAGGAGCCAATATTGATGTCTGATGAGCTAACCCGCCGCATTGGCAATACCTTGAAAACATTAAGACAAGAGAAAGACTGGAGCCTCACACGGGCGGCAGAAGAGACGGGCGTGAGCAAAGCAATGCTCGGCCAGATCGAGCGCGGTGAATCTAGCCCGACGGTCGCCACGCTATGGAAAATTGCGACCGGCATGAATGTGGCGTTTTCCACCTTTATCGAACCGACGCTCGCAGATGAAGATGTGACCTATCGCTCAGGGGCTGGTTCAGCATTCAGGGAGAATGAGGCGGGAATGCACGTGGTTCCCCTCTTTCCCTTCGACGAAAAACTGCGTTTTGATATGTTGATTATTGAGCTGACAGCGGGTGCCAGCAGTACCTCATCGGCGCATGAAAACGGGGTGATCGAGCATATTATTGTGCTGGAGGGACAGTTGGAGATGACCGTTGGTGGACAGACACATTTGCTGTCCGCCGGGGATGCTCTACGCTTTGCCGCCGACAGGGAACACCGCTACCACAATCCTGCCGATACCACAGCGCGCTTCCACGATCTGATTCACTATCCTGACAAAAAATAACGCCCTGCAAGCAGGGCATTATCACGATAATCACAAGGACGGGATCACTCTTCCGCTTTATCTTTCTGCGCCAGCAGCTTTTCCAGCGCATCGCCACCCAGGTGACGGAAATCCTGACCTTTGACGAAATAGAAGATAAATTCGCAGATGTTCTGGCAACGGTCACCGATACGCTCGATAGAACGGGCGCAGAACAACGCTGTCAGTACGCTTGGGATGGTGCGAGGATCTTCCATCATGTGGGTCATCAGTTGACGCACAATCCCTTCGTACTCTTTATCCACTTTTTTGTCTTCACGATAAATACGAACCGCTTCATCCAGATCCATGCGGGCAAACGCATCCAGCACGTCATGCAACATCTGCACGGTGTGGCGCCCTAATGACTCCAGACTCACCAGCAACGGCTGATGCTGGTGGGAGAACTTCTCCAGCGCGGTGCGGCAGATTTTATCCGCCACGTCACCGATACGTTCCAGCTCAGAAATGGTTTTGATGATCGCCATCACCAGACGCAAGTCGCTGGCAGTGGGCTGACGTTTCGCGATAATGCGCACGCAGGCTTCATCAATCGCCACTTCCATCATGTTAACTTTGGCGTCGCCTTCAATCACCTGCTGAGCCAGCTCCGCATCCTGATTATGCATCGCGGTAATCGCGTCACTCAGCTGTTGCTCCACTAGCCCGCCCATGGTCAGGACCTGCGTGCGGATGTGTTCCAGTTCGGCGTTAAACTGACCGGAAATGTGTTTGTTCAGATTCAGATTATCCATGATGCTTCCTAATCAACCGTAGCGGCCGGTGATGTAATCTTCAGTCTGTTTCTGCCGTGGGGCAGTAAACAGGGTATCAGTATCACTGAACTCAATCAGCTCACCCAAATACATAAACGCCGTATGATCTGAACAACGTGCTGCCTGCTGCATGTTATGCGTCACGATGACCACGGTGTAGTCTTTTTTCAGCTCGGAGATCAGCTCCTCAATACGGCCGGTAGAAATCGGGTCAAGAGCGGAGCACGGTTCATCCAGCAGCAGGACATCCGGGCGAATCGCGATACCACGCGCAATACACAAACGCTGCTGTTGACCACCGGACAGGCTATAGCCGCTCTGGTGCAGTTTATCTTTCGTCTCTTGCCACAGTGCCGCTTTGGTCAGCGCCCACTGCACACGCTCATCCATATCAGCGCGGGACAGCTTTTCAAACAGGCGCACACCAAACGCGATGTTATCGTAAATGGACATCGGGAACGGCGTCGGTTTCTGGAACACCATGCCGACTTTGGCGCGCAGCAGCGCGATATCTTGCTTATCCGTCAGAATGTTATTGCCATCCAGCAGGATGTCGCCTTCGGCGCGCTGCTCAGGGTAGAGCTGATACATTTTGTTCAGCGTGCGCAGCAACGTGGATTTACCACAGCCGGACGGACCGATAAACGCGGTAACCTGATTCGCGGCAATATCCAGCGTAATGTTTTTCAACGCATGGAATTTTCCGTAATAGAAATTCAGATCGCGTACCTGGATTTTGTTGGATGTCTCAGTAGCCATACTCATCAAGACTTCTCTCTTTTTCCTGGCGCTGCCTGGCAGCGCCTTGAATTTATTTACTGTTTCTCAACGAATTACGATTTCTTCGCTAATTAATTCTTCTTAGCAGAGAAAATAACGCGCGCCAGAATATTCAGCAGCAACACACACAGCGTGATCAGCAGTACACCCGCCCAGGCCAACTGTTGCCACTCCACAAACGGGCTCATGGCAAACTTAAATATGGTGACCGGCAGGTTAGCAATCGGATGCATCAGATCCGTGCTCCAGAACTGATTCGACAGCGACGTAAACAGCAGCGGTGCGGTTTCTCCGGCAATACGCGCGATAGCCAGCAGCACCCCAGTGATGATGCCCGATACCGATGCTTTCAGCGTAATCGCAGAAATCATTTTCCATTTCGGCGTACCCAGCGCATAAGCCGCTTCACGCAGGCTATCTGGCACCAGTTTTAGCATGTTCTCGGTGGTACGAATCACAATCGGCACCTGCAACAGCGCCAGCGCAATCACACCCGCCCAACCGGAGAAGTGTTGCATCTTTGCCACCACCAGCGTGTAGACAAACAGACCCACCACAATCGACGGTGCTGACAGCAGAATGTCGTTGATGAAACGAATCACTTCGGCGATCCAGGATTTACGACCGTATTCCGCCAGATAGATGCCCGCCATAATCCCCAGCGGTGTCCCCAGCAGCGTTGCCCACAGAATCAGCAATCCGCTCCCGACGATGGCATTAGCCAACCCGCCACCCGCCGTATTCGGCGGCGGCGTCATTTCGGTAAATAACGCCAGAGACATGCCATCCACGCCTCGGGTCACGGTCGAAAACAGAATCCAGATCAGCCAGAACAGGCCAAATGCCATCGTGGACATGGATAAGAACAGCGCAATGCGGTTTTTCTGGCGACGCCAGGCCTGCATTTTACGCCGCGAGCGTGCCAGTGCGGCTTCTTGCTCTATGCCTAATGTAGCCATTAGCGCGCTCCCTCATTTTTTGCCAGACGCATCACCATCAGCTTTGAACACGCCAGAACAATAAAGGTAATCACAAACAGAATCAGCCCCAGCTCCATCAGCGCTGCCGTATGCAGACCGGATTCCGCTTCGGCGAATTCGTTCGCCAGCGCAGAGGTAATACTGTTGCCAGGCATATATAGCGACGCGCCATCGAGCTGGTAGGTGTTACCGATGATAAAGGTCACCGCCATGGTTTCCCCCAGCGCGCGCCCCAGTCCCAACATCACCCCGCCGATCACGCCATTTTTGGTGTAAGGCAGCACAATGCGCCAGATGACTTCCCACGTCGTACAACCGATGCCGTAGGCGGACTCTTTCATCATCACCGGCGTTTGCTCAAACACATCACGCATCACCGCCGCAATGTACGGGATAATCATGATGGCCAGAATGACGCCGGCAGCCAGAATCCCGATCCCGAATGCTGGGCCGGAGAACAGTGCGCCAACAATAGGAATACCAGACAGGACGTTGCCTACCGGCTGTTGGAAGTATTCGGCAAACAGCGGAGCGAAAATGAACAGCCCCCACATGCCGTAAACAATACTCGGTATGGCCGCCAGTAATTCAATCGCCACGCCAAGCGGACGCTTCAACCAAGCTGGTGCCAGTTCTGTCAGAAATAGCGCAATCCCGAAACTAATCGGAATCGCAATAATCAGTGCAATCAATGAAGTAACGATGGTGCCGTAAATCGGAACCAGTGCACCAAACTGCTCTGCGGGCGCATCCCACTCTTTCGTCCACAAGAAGGCAAAACCGAACTTCTCGATGCTAGGCCAGGACGCCACAATCAGGGAAACAATGATGCCTCCCAAGAGCAGTAGCGTGACCAGCGCCGCCAGTTTTACCAGCGTGCTGAAGAGGATATCGCCATATTTTCCCGGGGCTTTGATAGTTGGCTTGTACTCAGCCATACGTCTCTCTTCTCATTTTTAACTACATATGAAAGGCAGAGAGGTTATGATTGCCTCTCCGCCCCGATACGACTTGTTATTCCACTACGTATTTCCCAGAACCCGACAACCTCGTCACGCTCTGGTTATCAACACAACGGCCGATGCAATACGTTGTTGATGCAATAATTAGTACAACGCTTTACCGTTGCTGTCTTTTACTTGGGTTTTCCAGGCAGCACGGATTTGCTCAACCACTTCTTTTGGCAGTGTGGCGTAATCCAGAGCAGTTGCCTGCTCGCCACCTTTCTTGAACGCCCAGTCGAAGAATTTCAACACTTCAGCGCCCTGCTCAGGTTTATCCTGCTTGGTGTGAACCAGAATGAAAGTAGTTGACGTGATTGGCCACGCGTCCGCCCCTTTCTGGTTGGTCAGATCCTGAGCAAAAGATTTGCTCCAGTCGATCTCTTTAGCCGCGTTGCTGAAGCTCTGTTCAGTCGGGCTAACGGGCTTACCATCGGCAGAAACCAGTTTGGTGTAAGCCAGGTTGTTCTGCTTGGCATACGCATATTCGACATAACCGATAGAACCAGGCAGACGCTGTACGAACGCGGCGATACCATCGTTACCTTTACCACCCAGACCGGCAGGCCAGTTCACAGTAGAGCCGGAACCGACTTTCTCTTTCCACTCGGCATTCACTTTCGCCAGGTAGCTGGTGAACACGAAAGACGTACCAGAACCATCAGCACGACGAACCACAGCGATATCCTGATCCGGCAATTTGGCATTCGGGTTCAGTTTGGTGATTGCTGGGTCGTTCCATTTTTTGATGTTGCCCAGATAGATATCACCCAGCGTTTTACCATCCAGCGTCAATTCGCCAGATTTGATACCAGGAACGTTCACTGCCAATACCACGCCACCGATAACGGTAGGGAACTGGAATAAACCATCCTGTGCTAATTTGTCGTCAGCCAGCGGCGCATCAGAAGCTCCGAAGTCTACCGTTTTAGCGATAATCTGTTTTACACCGCCAGAAGAACCGATGCCTTGATAGTTAACTTTATTGCCGGTTTCTTTTTGATAAGAGTCAGCCCATTTGGCATAAACAGGCGCAGGGAATGTCGCACCGGCACCGGTGAGGTTAGCAGCAGCTAAAGCAGAAAATGCCGTCAGAGAAAAGGTTGCCGCAACAACACTGGCAAGAGTGGTACGCATCAGTTTCATAATCCCTCCTGTGGGATACTCAAACGTGTCGACGTAACGTCGTTATCTATCAGAGTTATCAAATCAGAGTGTAGTTCGCAGGAGGAAAAATAGGACAATTTGGTGACAGTAAAATGTACGCAATATGACAGTTTTATGACAAGTAAGCCGTGGGCGGAAAAACCTGGGGACAACCAGCCAGAACACGCATTCTGACTGGTAAAGAAGCAAAGTCAGTGAGTCTGGCTATGGCTAAGCAATTTGTAAATCGTATCAGGCTTATAGCTATCGCCCTGATAATAAATCGCCCAGTCAGTTACCCGTGATATATCAACGGAATACACACCACCTTCCTGCATATCCTCAACGTAGAACGGATGATTGATTAAGGTTCCCGTCACCACAGTGTCGTGGATTTTTTCAGGTATAAACCACATGTGCTCACGCTCTTCACCCTCCTCGCCATGAGGAATGCCAAACTTCACCATAAAGCGCCATTCACTTTCGACGGGCTTAGGTGATTTTTTGAGTAACTTAGCTAAAAAACCCTGCTTAGCCGGTTCGTCACTCACATGGTAGTTTTTAAACATATTGACGAAATAACGCCAGCGCAGCTGCGCCTTACGCGACATTTCTGCCGTCTCCGCATTCGTACGCCAGAACATGATGGCATTCTGCTCATCAAACCCTTTAAAGAACGTTTGCAGTACCGGATTTTCTTCGTTGGTACGAAACAGCATACAGGAAGGCTCCTGATGCACATCATCCCGATCGGCACGATCGCCCAGAAACACGCCTTCCGGCGTCCCTTCCAGGTCGTAGCGCATCTCTTCCAGAGGCCGCAGTTGGTCAATCGGCGTGGATTGATTCACATGCCGTAGCCCTTCTTCAAACGGCAACGCCACCAGATATTCATAGCCGCTGTCCGTTTGCCCGCACAGAATCGGTTTATTAAAGGTAATCTGCTGATTTTGAATGGCATTATTAACAAAACTTCTGAATAAATCCGGGATGCCATAATACGAACTGAGCGTCTCGGGAATGACTAATTCCGCCTCTGTCAGCCCGCATCGCGCCAGACCATGCGAGTGAAACCAGAATGTCGTTGGCGGATCGTTCTCGGTGTCGTACACGGCATGAATGGTATACAGCGATTCAATTTCCGGCAGGACATCATCTTCTAACTGAAAAATCAGCCATTCACGGGTAAACACGTTACCCGCAGCGGAAATATCAATCCCCAAGAGCAAATCCGGTACCACCACACTTAATAAACGAAGCTGATGAACATAGTCTTCCAGCGGATTTGGTCCAAAAAGGCACTCGACCATCACTTCCTGCGTCGCCGCATTAGCCTGCGCCAGCAGCTCGGGTGAAATCGGGTCGGTTGAATGTATTGGCGTAATTTTATTTTCGGGATCGCGTTCCGATACCTCAAGATAAAAAGTCAGCTCTCTATCCTGATGACGACAGGTATAAAAGAATCCGCCCTGCCCTTGTTCGGTATAACTTACTTCGCCCTCGGTGAAAAATGACTGCGCCTCTAACAAGCTCTCCAACAGTGGATAGTTCATCTCTCGTGAGGAGAAAGCCACCATCGTTGAAGGCGCTTTTTCACCCTTCCCTTCAGCGATATCCAGATATTGTTGTTTGTTATTCATCATGAACCCGTTAACGTTCTCAATCCATTATTGCCAACGACGGAAAATCAGCGACGTATTGATGCCGCCAAAGGCGAAGTTATTAGACTGGATATAATCCGTCTCAATATGGCGTGGCTCACCCATGATGTAATCCAGTTCGCCACAGTCTTCCGCAGGTTGCCGTAAATTAAGCGTCGGTGCAAACCACCCTTCACGCATCATTTCAATACTCATCCACGCTTCAAGCGCACCACAGGCGCCCAGCGTATGGCCGAAATAGCTTTTTAGTGATGAAATCGGTGTGGAGTTACCGAACACGGCGGCGGTAGCCTGGCTTTCTGCAACGTCACCCCGATCGGTTGCGGTTCCGTGTGCGCTGATATAACCCACATCGCCGGGTTGCAAACCCGCGCAGCGCAGCGATCCTTCAATGCAAATCTGCATGGTTTCACGCTGGGGTTGCGTAATATGTGCCGCATCACAGTTGGTGTAAAACCCAACCAGTTCGGCATAAATCGTCGCCCCACGCGCCAGAGCATGTTCAAGCTCTTCCAACACTAACGTACCCGCACCTTCCCCAATAACCAGACCGTCACGGCTTGTGTCAAAAGGAGATGGCGTCGTTTCTGGCGCATCGTTGCGTTGGCTAGTGGCGAACAGCGTATCAAACACCGCCGCTTCTGACGGACACAGCTCTTCCGCACCGCCCGCAACCATGACCGTCTGATAGCCATGACGAATCGCTTCCCAGGCGTAGCCAATCGCCTGACTTCCTGACGTACAGGCGCTGGATGTCGGAATCACACGGCCACGCAGCCCGAAAAACAGGCCAGCATTCACCGCGGTGGTATGCGGCATCATCTGCACATAGGTCGTACCGGTAATATTATTGGTGTGCTTTTCTGTCAGCATGGTGGCGAATTCGCTCACCGGCCCTGTGCTGCCCGTTGAAGAGCCGTAAGCAATGCCGGTTTCTCCGTTAGTCAGCACCGGATGACCAATCAACCCAGCCTGTTCCAGCGCCAGCTCGGTTGCTCGGGTTGCCATCAGAGACACGCGCCCCATCGAACGGATGCGCTTACGCGTGTAGTGTTCTGGCAAACTGAAGTGATCAATCGGCGAGCCCAACTGTGTATTCAGGCCATCATAAACCTGCCATTCGGGCATCTTACGTATCGCATTGCGACCCGCACGCAACCCGTCCGAGACGCTTTCCCAGGATTCACCGAACGCGGTGACACCGCCCATTCCCGTTACCACGACACGACGCATCACAGCATCCCTCCATTAATAGAAATGACCTGACGCGTGACATAACTCGCGATATCGGACATAAGATAACTCGCCAGCCCTGCGACTTCTTCCGCCTGCCCCATGCGTTTCATGGGGATCATCTTCATGGCTTCTTCAACGGCGACGGGCTCCATTTGAATCATGCCAGTATCAATCAAACCGGGAGCGATGCAGTTAACGGTGATTTTTCGCTTCGCCAGTTCGATAGCCAGCGCTTTCGTTGCGCCGATAATGCCCGCTTTTGCTGCACTGTAGTTGACCTGCCCCCGATTCCCCATGATCCCGGAAACAGAAGACAGCGTGATAATTCGTCCGCCTTTCCGCAGACCGATCATCGGCATTACACAGGGATGAATCACGTTATAGAAGCTGTCGAGATTGGTGTGAATGACGCTATCCCAAGCCTGCTCGTCGAGGGCAGGAAAGGCACCGTCACAGGTGATACCCGCATTACTAACCACGCCGTAGTAGGCACCATGCGCCTCAATATCTTGTTCGATCACGGTGCGGCACGTTTCCCGATCGGCAATATCAAAACTGACGATACGACCGGAACCGTGTTGTGCCGTAATCTGGCTTAAGGTTTCCTGCGCCCCGTTTTCATCACGGTGATAATGCACCACCACGGTAAAACCATCCGCCGCCAGACGCAGCGCAATGGCTCGACCAATCCCCTTACTAGCACCGGTTACTAACACAGAGCGCGTCATGCCTGTTTTCCCGGTTTTCATAATAGTTTTCCCGGTTGTCATCGTCGTTATTCCGGTTGTCATAATAGCTTTCCCTGTTCTAAAAGTGCTTTTAACTCATGTTCGTCAGGCTGATAGGTGTTCAACCGGCCAGAGGCATACGTCTCCCCGGCTATCGCGATCTCACCCTCAAAGCTACCAATTTTATCGTCACACATCAGCAGGGTAACGGTCACATCAAGTAGAGAGCTGGCAGGGAAACTATCTTGTTTACAGCGATAACCCCGCCCGCCCAGCAACATGCCGGGACTCGGCTTCTCTTCCAGACCACTGATCTGACGCCCGTGCCAGCCAGACCAGACCCCGATCGTTTGAGCAATAATCTCGATACCAAACCAGGCTGGCAGATGTCCCTGCGCATTCAGAAATGGTGCCAAAATACTCTCGCAGCTGACTGCCACACGGCAGTGCGCGTGTTCATCATCAACATGGATCACCTCGTCCACCAGCACCATAGGAGCTGAATGGGGCAGATAAGCTGCCGCAGACAGATACTCACTCATGATTCGTCCCCAGGATCAGACACGTATTGTTGCCACCAAACGCAAAAGAATTAGACAGAATGACCGGGCGGGTCAGCGGAGCTGGCTCACAGAGCAAACCGCATGATGGCAGTGAGGTATCGGGGGGACTGCGTGAGAAATCTTGCGCAGGTAAAGGAAGATCCCGCGTCAGCAGCAGCCAGCAGATCGCGGCTTCACTAATCCCCGCCGCTCCCAGCGTATGGCCGGTAAGGTGTTTGGTTGAGCTACAAGGCACGCCATCGCCAAAAACGGCGTGAACCACATTGGCTTCAATCTGGTCATTCAGGCGCGTGGCAGTTCCGTGTAAATTGATATAGCCCACATCCTCGGGCTGCAATCCCGCTTGCGACAACGCCATAGTTATCGCGCGAATTGCCCCCTCTCCTTCTGGGTGCGGTGCTGACATATGGTAAGCATCTGATGATTCTCCGACACCCAATACCGCCACACGATCGGGCTGCGGCCCGATCAGCATAAGCGCAACGCCTTCACCGATGGTGATCCCGTTACGTTCTTCGCTGAACGGCTGGCAGCGCGTTGAAGATAGCGATTCAAGGCTATCGAAGCCATTTAGCGGCATACGGCTCAGCGTATCCGCGCCGCCAACGATAGCGACATCCACCAGCCCGGCATCAATCAATCGTTTACCGCTGATCAGCGCTCTGGCGCTGGAAGAGCAAGCGGTTGATATCGTGTAAGCGGGTCCATTTAACTTCAGATAGGCAGCCAGAAATCGGGAAGGATCGCCAAGTTCCTGCTGCGCATAGTGATAAGTGGAAATATTTCCGCTGACGTAACGATCGGCCTCATCCAACCCTGAGGTGCTGGTGCCCAAAATCACCGCTACCCGGTCGGAGCCAAACTGCGCGATAGCCGCGTCAACCTGAGGCCGAATTTGCTCCAATGCGGCGAGCAATAGCTGGTTATTACGGCTGTTATGCGCCGCTAATTCTACTGGGATAACCGGTAATTCTGCATCCACCTTCCCTGTCCAACAGGGTTTATCGTGCAGCAGCCATCCGGTATCAGGGCGCATGCCCGGCGCATGACCGCTAGCAAGGTTGTCGGCAATCTCATCCAGATTATTGCCCAGCGCATTCAGCGCCCCGACGGCGTTAATGTAAATCATGCTAGCTATCCAGATGTTGAATCACGATGTGATAACCAAAGACGAATTGCTGAACGCTCATCGGCACGCGCTGGTTATTCCGCGTCATATAGCGAATTTCAGTAATCAGCGTGCCGCGATCGTCACGCAGCTGTCTCTTATCCTCACTATCTTTCAGCGTCCAACCCGCTGGTAGCTGCGTCTTCCACACGGCGATCGGCCAATGGCTCAGCATGATATCCGCCAGAACCTGACTGGCTGGTGGCAACTGCGGCAGGACGATGGACTGTTCAGTATGAACACCCTGCGCATCGTAGGTGACCTTAAACAGACGAATACCGATAGAGGAAAGCCCGACCAGAGAAAGCTGCTTATCATCGGCATTCAGCATTACCAGCAGCGATTGCTGCTTACCGTCAAAGGTGCCCGTCAACAGCTGCTGTTCGTTGACCGACGGGGTAATGGCTGGTGCGGGTAGCGTGACCTTCACACCCGGTTTGAGCCACGCCTGTGGGCGGTTATCATCATGCTGTTTGCTGGCACAGCTGCTTAGCAGCAACACACCAATAAGCAGAAGCCCACGTCGCAATAATGTCATTTTCGTTTCCCTTTTGAATCAGGCAACGCCAGAGGCGCCAGCAAGAAGGCGATAAAAATACCGCTACAAAGCACAATTCCGAAGCTGCTGATGGCCTGAGTGCTGCTGAAAACCAACATACCCAACGTCAGCAGGGCAACGCACATCGCCAGCGTCACCGCCAGCAGCGAGGTCATCGGTGTACCGCGTGGGTTGCTGAAAAACAGCGTGTAATTGATGCCGATACCCAGCACCAGAACCAGCGCCAACAATGAGAACAGGTTCAACGAATGACCGCTCAACGCCAGCACCGCCAGCCCGCCGCCCAGCGACAGCACCGACGGCACCACATTGACTAATCCACGGCGCAGCCCAAGACGAATCACATAGCTCAGCGCAATCACCGCCAGCGCTGCCATCAACAACCATCCCAGCATGACGCGATAGAAACCGAACAGGGCATCGAATGTCCCTTTTCTGTCGATCCACTCCACACCCGGCAGCGTCTTGGCCATCTGTCCTAGCGCAGCGCTATCGCTCACACCACTTACCGGAACCAGAACACCGCTTTTCCCATTAGGTAACGTCAGCCACAGCAGTCGCCATCCTTCGCTGATCGGGCTATCGAGCCAGCGCTCCGGAGTGACCAGCATCGGTTGCACATCCGGCATCGCGACATCAACGCCCGTGTCTTTAAGACGCTCGATAACCGCTGGTGCGGCCGACGCAATAAGCTGACTATCGCGCTGTTGCTGAGCCTGAGAAGAAAGCGGCAGTAACCGATACTGCTTTAGCCACGTTTGTTGCTGCGCGTCACGCAGTTTAGGCGCGAGCTGTTCCAGACGCAGCAATGTCTCCTCTGCGCTGTCGCCGTAGACGACAAACCAGGTTTGATCGGCGCTCTGTCCCGTTAATGCCGTCAACTGCCGCTCTTGCTGCATCAAATCCTGCGGCAACGCCTGTAGCTGAGAGATATCATCATTAACCTCCAGCCGCAGCAGCCCCACTACAGAAAGCACCAGCAGCGCCAGCGGGATCCCGAAACGCATACCACGTTGGCGCCGCCATGCGGCAAGCCAGCGCCCCATCAGCACCATAGCGGGAACAGGTCTAACCGGCAGACCCTTAACCAGAAAAGGATACCAGCACACAACGGTCAGACAGGAGGCTGTCAGCCCGGTTGCGGCGAACACCGCCAGTTGCTGTAAGCCAGGGAACGGAGCCAGCGCCATGATCAGGTAGGCCACCACCGCCGTTCCCAGCGCGAGCAGAAGAGCGGGCAGTACTTTTTTCAGGCTTTCCATCGCGGAAACATGGCCGCCGTGGACCATCCGTTCGGTCAAATAATAGAGCGTATAATCCGCTGAAATCCCGACGATGCTGATACTCATGACCAGCGTCATCAAATGCAGTTCACCGAACATCAGCAGCGTAAAGACCGTGCCTGCCAGCGCACCGATGCCCACCGATAATCCACATAGCAAGAGCGGGCGCGGTGAACGAAACACAAAGAAGATCAGCAACAGAACGCCCGCTACGGTGGCGACACCAAGGGTAGATACATCCTGTCTGGCCTGTTGGCTGGCATAGTTGCTGAACAGTACTGTCCCACGAGTGAGCACGTCGGCATCAGGGAATGCGGCCTTGAGATCGCGTTCAAGAACACCTAATTTATCAACCAGTTGCTGGTTACGCGCCATGTCAAACGAGCCAGCGCTAAGCTCACCGTGCAGAAAGTACCAGATGCGGCCTTCTGCATCTTTTGTCGTTAACCAACCTTGCGACAATCCCAACTGACTGGCATTTTGCTGCAACGCCAGTTGGGAACCACGCACCAGCATCAAAGGGTCGTGATTTAACTCTTTACCGCTCACGCCAGCAAACGCGGAATAAAGCTGTGCCAGCACCCAATCGGCCTGCGCCGCACCGCCATTTTCCAGTCGCGCGCGCGTGACGGGATCAACCAGACCATTGCGATGTTCAAAAACGAATTTCCCCCATCGCTGCTGCTGTTCGGCATCAATAGGGCCATTAACCTGCTGTAGATCGGGAAGCGCACGCAGGTGCTTCAGCCACCAATCCGCTACCGCAGGTTCCGCCTGCTTGCCCGGCGTCACTAGCCACACCATCTGCCGATCGAGACGCAGCATAAAGCCTTGCTGTAGCTCTGGGGGAAGTGCGCCCATCGACTGCTTGGGCAACAGCGCCAATACGCTACTGTTGATCTGCGCCTTCGGTAGCAGCAGCGACAGCGCCACGATCAGCGCAACACAGCAGCCAATCCAAACCAGCGCTGCGCGACGAATGCCGTCAGAAAACGAAACGCTGTTGCTCATCATCGCTCAACATCCGGGGTTCAATCCGCTGATTGCTCAGCGTAATTCGGGTCATGTCGCCTTGGCGATCATCCAGCGCAATCCCGTCGAGAAACTCACCGCCGTTCAGCGTAATGGTGTTGAACAGTTTATCTAACGGCGACGTTTTGGGCGTCAGCACCAGTCTCCACTGCTGCTGACCGAGATCGGTAAAATCGATGGAAAAATTCTGTTCTAATACGTGACGATCGGCCTGAAACAAGGCACGTAACAGGTGGTTAAACTGAAACATCTGCGGATTGCTTTCCGCCGTGACGATCTGCGGCGCTTGCCCGTTCATTACCTGAACCATCCGCGTTTCGTCCAACACCATCGTCAGCGGAAACGGCGTGGCCTGATGCCACCACAGCCCTTTATCCTGCGCGATTAACAGCTGCCCACCGGATTTCAGCGGCTTTGCCATCCCCTTTATTTCACGCAGTTGGATGAAATCAGCTCGCACAACAGGCTGGCTACTGAACCGTTGTTGTAAATCATCCAGCGTAACGGCCTGCGCCATACCGCTCAACAGCACAAAAACCGCGACAATCAGTCGTATCATGGCGTCACTCCAAGGCGCTCAAACAAAATGGGGGGAGAAACAAAACTCAGCTCGCGGCATCCTTCCTGTACCGCGACCTGAATCGTATAGCCGGTCGTGGCACGTTGGCCGCTTTCAGCATCGAAAATCTGGTAGGCGATACGCAAACGATTCTCGACTTCCTCGATAGTGGCGCGAATGCGTATACGCTGCTCGTAAGTCAGCGCCGCACGGTATTTCACCCGCGTATCGACCACCGGCCATACATAGCCAGAGGCCTGCATTTCGCGATAGCCGTAGTTAAATTTGCTAAGCAGTGCCTCGCGCGCGACTTCAAAAAAACGAAAATAGTTACCGTGCCATACCACGCCCATCGGATCGCAGTCATGGAAAGATACCGTCAGTTCAACTTCATGGCTTAAGCGGGAATCGTTTAGCACCCTTACTCCTTTTTCCCAGCGGCTCGGCCGTCATCATCAGGCAAGCTCCAGAAATCAAAAAAATTAAACCAGTCGAGCGGGGATTTCAGCGCATAGTGCGCCAGCCGTTCGGCATAGCGATCGACTACCTGCTGTAAGGCCTGCTGCCGGGTTGGACGCGGTAACGCAATGCTATCAGCAAACGGCTCGCAGTAGACGCGCAGCTTTTTCTGCTCGCGAATGACAAACATCAGCAATACGGGGCAACGCAGTGCCGCTGCCAGAACAAAAGGCCCTTGAGGAAAAGGCGCATTTCTTCCCAAAAATGGGCTCCACACCACGCGTCGCACACCGCCGCGCTGACGATTGACCGCCGTGCGATCGCCGACAATCGCCACCCATTCACCGGCATCCAGCTTTTCTTGCAGAATGATTGCGGTATCCGGCCCGATGTCGCTGACAGGGATAAGGTTCACACCGGCCTGCGGGGCGATCTCTTCCAGCACCTGCTTGAAACGCTGGGAGTTTTCAGTAAATACCAGCGCGTTAATCACCAGTCCGCTCACCTGCTGCGCCAGCGCCCGGCACACCTCGATATCGCCAAGGTGTGAGGCCAGAATCAGTTGTCCTTTTTGTCTGCTGTGCTCAATGGTTTCCCGCGCGCCGGGGGCAAAATCAATATCGCGGCCCCAGTGTAGATCGCCGCGCCAACTGGCGATTTTATCCAGCATCGACTGACCAAAACGGAGGAAATGGTGATAGCTGTTGAGCGGTTTAGGCAGCGGGATCTCGTGCTGACGCGCATAATCCCCTATTCGCCGCAGCCATAACTGAGATGCCTGACGCGCGGTACGGCCGGTCAGCCAGTAAAACGCAATAACAGGCCAGAGAAACAGCGTGAACACCCCGCGACCTAACCGTTGATATACCGCCAGCATGAACCGCATACCGAGCAAGCCTTTGCGCTCCGACACGCCAGCCCAGTGTTGCTGACGCTGCCGCATTAGCAGCACGGGAATGCGCGGAAGCATGCCGAAAAACAGGCGGGTATGCATCCAGGAAATCCGCAGGTTATCGTGCAGCGCATCGAAATGAGACAGGCCGTTTTCTGGATACGTCACCGCCGTTTCAATAAAGCGGCTGGGCGTTCCAGCCCAATACAGACGCACCATAATTTCCGTATCGAAATCCATACGGTGACCGAGAGACTTTCGGGAGAGAAGAGATACCGTGGCAGCAACCGGGTAGACACGGAAACCGCACATACTGTCCTTGATGGAGAGGGATAGCGTTTCAATCCAAACCCAGACGTGAGTGACATAGCGCCCGTAAAGGCGTGATTTCGGTACAGAGGCATCGTAACGCGGTCGACCGGAAATCAGACAATGCGGGTGCGTTTTCGCCTCATCCAGCAGAAGCGGCGCATCTTCAATTTGATGCTGCCCGTCGGCATCAACCTGTAATGCATGACTAAACCCGGCCTGCGCCGCGGCTTCGATGCCACGAATCACCGCCGCACCTTTCCCGCTGTTATGTGCCAAACGAATCAACGTCACGCCGTCATTTTCTGCGGCCAGTTGGGTGAGAACGTGTTGCGTTGCCACATCGCTTCCGTCATCAACAATGAAAACGGGTAGCGCTAGCGGTGCCAGGCGCGCCAGCACCGACGCCATCATGGCACCGTGGTTATAACAAGGGATCACCACGCAGGGCGAGAATGCACCATTTACTGACATGGGCGCTCTTCCATCATCGGCGTGAGCTTTATTTTCCCGCTGCTGGCCGTGCGCTCAGTCTCGCCCTCCAGAATGGTGTAGCTAAAGGTCAGCTGTTGTTTTCCGGCATACCATGTCAGCACCAGACGCAGCGTTTTACCGGGCAAAATCGGCTGCTGGAATTTAATGTTCTCAATGGACAAGAACGTCCATCCTTGCGCCAGCACCGTCGTTGCGTAATGCATGACCCAATCCAGCTGTGCCACACCGGGCAGTAGCGGCTGCCCCGTAAAGTGCCCCTTGAACCAGAACAGTTCAGGGTCAACCTGTAGCATCAATTCAACCTGAGACGTTTCATCCGTCTTTTTTACATCGTGCCGGACAAGCTCAACGGGCAACATGAAACAATTCCTGTATCTGCGGCCAGGCACGTTTACTCTGGCTATTGTGGGGAATAACGTCGACAACGCGCCAGAAACGCGGCATCGCTAATGGCTCCAGCCATTTTTGCAATTCATGCCGCCATTGGCGTTTCAAATTCGGTAGGTCATCGGCCTTATCGGGGGTATTCAACACCAGCACCACGCCAATACCGCTCCGCTCCGGGCGCGTCACCTGAAGCGCAACCGCATCAGCAATATCGGGCAGATCGAGTAAACGCCGTTCTATCTCGCTTAGCGAGATGCGCTTGTCTTCGATCTTCACCACACGATCGTGTCGGCCGCACAGCTGAAAATGGCCCGCGTCATCAAACGCCAATCGATCATCCAGCTTGTGCCCCAGAGCATGTGGAATCAGCGCCGACTGCGCCCACCAGTTATCTTGTTCATCGCGCCGCAGTGACACGCCGGGGAAGAGCTGCCACGGCACGGTATCCGTCTCGCGCGAGCGCCATGCTAAAACGCCCGTTTCGGTACTGCCGTATATCTCATTGATGGGCTGCATAAACCACTCGGCTGCCGCTTCGGCATGCAGCCAGGGCAAAGTTCCCCCAGCAGAGACAATCAACGAACACTCGGGGGCAGAAAGCGCGCGATCAATGCGGCGTAAGAATGCTGGGCTGCTGATAAACACGTAACGCCGCTGGCGACGTTGGGAAGTAAGCTGTTCAGTATAAAGCAGCTGGCGGCTATCAAAGCGCAGCCCCAGCGCCATAGGCAGCCAGATGCGAAACGTCAGCCCATATAAATGCTGGTGGGTGACGGAAGCGATCACATCACAGCCCTGCAAATGCGCGCCCCAGCGATCCGCCAGCCAACGCGACTCTTCATCCAGACAGTGTACCGGTTTAACAATTTGACGAGGCTTCCCGGTGGAGCCTGACGTGAACAACACCACACAGGCATTATCTGGTATAGGGGGCAGCACGGCATCCGCAACGCTCTCCGTCTCCGCCGTCAGGGCAAACACAGGGCAATCCAGATCCAGGGATACATCCGTCAACACACCGTCAAACTCATCCGCCTGTTCTTCTAATACGGATTGGCGGCAGTGGCCGGGGATGACTGGCGTTTTTCCCGCATGCAGAACAGCCAGAAGCCCGATAGTGAAGCGGTAGCTGTCTTCAAAACACAGCGCCCAACGCGTCTCATGCCGTAGGCTTAGCTGCTGACAGAGCGCAACCACCTGCGCTTTCAACGAACCCAGCGTGAACGTACTGGCACCATTGCTGGCAACAATGCGCTGATGGGAATCATTTCCCGCCAGCCAGTCCTTGACGGCGCGGACAGTCAACTCGTTCATACGCGCTTCCTCAGACGTTGGCGTATCAACCACTCTCCCCCCATCAACAACCCCATAAGCACATAGCTGATCACGCCGTTCCATAACGTCCACCAATGAAGATTGCCGACAAGACAGGTCAGCACGGCGATACTGCCGTTAAAAATAAAAAACAAACACCAGACTTTCGTCACACGACGCGTATAGGAAATAGCCTGAACTGGGAGTTCCGGTTCCCGAAGGCGGGCAAGGCGCTCCACTAGCGGCATACCGCTATAAAGTGAGCCACCAAAAAGCATCAACATGACGCTGTTTACCGCAACGGGATACCACAACAGCCAACCGCCATCACGCAGTAATAAACTGGCAACGGAAAGCACAACCCCAGCTACAGCCAGCCACAGAGCCGTTCCTTTGAATACATTGTTTTCAAATAAATTGTTTTCATCACGCAACGTAGCGAAACGCAGAACAAACATCAGCGCCAGAACCGCGAGTAGCCAGCGATGCTCAGGGTGTGTGATGCTAAACCAGGCCAGAAAAGGCCAGGCGAGCGTCATTAAAATATTCAGACTACGTATCAGCACACGCATCACTTGGCAGGCTCATTAACCTTCACGGAGCAGGTTTTCTACCGCATCGACCACATCCTGTACCGTGCGCACAGATTTAAAAATTTCCGGCGATATTTTGCGCCCTATGCGTTTTTGCAGGTGAACCACCATATCCACCGCATCGATGCTATCTAACTCAAGATCTTCATAGAGGCGGGATTCAGGTTTGATATCATCAGCATCCAGTTCAAACAGCTTGACCAGTAAGCCTGTAATTTCCTGATAAATTTCGTTTTTATCCATCATCAACTCATTTTATTTTACTATCAGGCACTCACGGCGCGCTGAGTGTTGATAAAAGCTGCAAGGGTTGCAACGGAAAAGAAGTGTTGGCGTACCTCTTCACTTTCCGCAGAAAGCACGACGCCATAACGGTTTTTTACCGCTAATCCCAGCTCAAGTGCATCGATAGAATCCAGACCAAGACCTTCGCCAAAAAGCGGAGCGTCCGTTTCTATTTCATCAACACTAATATCTTCAAGATTAAGAGAGTCAATAATCATCTCTTTAATTTCAACAAACATACTTTCCATATGTATTTCCAAATGGTGATCAGCTTTCTGGTGTTAAAGATTGCTGCAAAAGGCGATTCAAACGGCGAGCCGCCAAGGATCGCGCCTCTTCAGGCGCCATAAAAGTGTCGTTATTGATGCGTTCACGTACGCTCACCGTGAAACACGGTTTTTCAGGCGGAATGTGATACCAGCGACTTTGTTTTCCCAATGTTTTTTGGCTACAGCGAATATGCACGACCCTCAAATCACAGCCGCAACGCACCGCAATATTTGCGGCACCGCGTTGCAGAACAAGGGGTTCGCCATAACGCGTACGTGTGCCTTCAGGAAAAATGATGATCGCATCGCCGTTATCAAGCCGTCGCTGACAGTCCGGCAATAGCGCATCAGACTGGCTGTTAAGCAGGTAATCCGCCGCACGAATGACGCCGCGGAAAAACAGGTTTTTCTGTAAATCAGCCTTAACCAGACAGTCAGCATCTGGCATGACGGAGGCCAGCAAAACATAGTCAATTAACGTTGGGTGATTGGCGACAACCAGACACCCGCGATCGCGCTGTAAGGTTTCGATGCCGTCAATGCGGTAATCCAGTACCCCTAATTTTCGGGCACTGCATAAAAAAAATCGGAAGCTGGCGGAAATGCTGCGGCGAGCCAACTGGCGGCGGCGAGCGGTATTACGCTGAATCAGCAATACATTGAACCACACCAGAGAAAGCAGTAAGCCGCCAACGCCAAACATGGCAAAACACACGCCGGTCATCATTAATCGCCACAAACGATTCAGATGAGTCGAGGGGCGAAGCACCAGTGATGACTCAGACATCCTTTCTCTCCCACGCCCAGTCAACGCGTTCGCCCGGTAAGGAAAAACGCGGTCTTCTGGCAAGAAAAGCCTGTAAGAACAACAGACTTTGTGGTGAACCTTCGCAGTGAGATTCCACCTGAGGTTGCGATTCACACACCATGTCATCACCATCCCCTAACAATAGAGCGACGGCATAGGGATAACGGGGCACGTCTGCCGGAACATGTGGGTGGTAGAAGTCAGGGATCACGCCATCGAAATCAACCAATAGAATATTGCGGTATCCCGCGGTCTGTAATGCCTTCACTTCGATAAGGCCTTGCTGGAAAGAGTCCATCCCTGAAGCAATCGACGTAGAAACCAATGGGGCTTTTGCCGTAATAGTCAGGCTTCCGACTGCCGCATTGTGTACTGACATAGCAAAATCAGTAGGAGAAATATTCTCATTTTCTGACAGCGCTTTCAGGATACTCAGGTTGCGTTCCAGCTCGCCGTGGCGTGAGGTGAAGACAATGGCATCCACCGACTGGCGACTCAGCAACGCTAACCCGCTATCGACCGCCAAACGGCTCCCTTGATTGAGGCGACGAGCCATCATCATGGGTAAATGTCGACATTTATCCAAAGGTTGCTCGGCATTGATAGCAACGGACGCCCGCGACCAATTCAGCCAATCGTCCGCGCTGCTGAGGCCCGGCGCGCTGGCCTGCCAATCAATGATTGAAAATGCTAATCTCATACTGCCTTCTTCCAGTCCGACCTATTTCGGCTATATCGCTGCTATTTCCCGTTTACGTCCGCTATTTATTATCGCTTTTTACAGATCAGCAGCGTGTGACCAACGCCAATATTATCGATTTGATTTTCAACGATAAATCCGGCCTGCTCTAATAAAGGTAAAAATCGTCTTGCCGCATAGAAACGGCTGGTACCATTAGCGAGACAGGTAAAGTAGAGCGAAGAGGCATTCAGACTAAAAGCACCGGCTTCCCACCTCTGACGATCCCAGAAAATTTCTAAAATACAGACTCTTGCATCCGTTTTCATCACGCCGGCGATTTTACGCAAGATAGCCACGATTTGTTCTTCGCTGAAACAGTCGAGGAACTGGCTCATCCACCATATATCCGCTTCACCCGGCAACGGACAATCGGAGAGCATATCGACAGCACAGCCCTGAATACGGTCAGATTTCCCAGCTTTGATGATATTTTCTGTCGCCAGCGCAATTTGCTCCGGCAAATCCAAAATCGTCATGTTCACATCACGATCGTAGTCATAGCAGCGCATGGCCCATTTACCGGTATTCCCGCCGACATCGTAGAGATGTTTTGGCTTTAGCTGGAATACATGCGGCAAGGCAGCATCAAACGCGGCATCGGAATAGAAATGATCGAATGCAAACCAACTCGACTTTGCCTGCGGCGGCAGTTGGCTTAACGCTGGATAGATTGTCGGCCACTCACCAAAGACTTTTAATCCAGAAGGTTCATTTTTTGACAACGCCTCATCAAGGTAAAACATCCCCTGATAACAAACATCCTGAGTAAAATCCATGTTGACGCGCGTCATGCGGTCATGGAGCAGATAATGACCAATTTTAGCCAGCGCGTAGGTTTCCTCTTTCTGGATAATAATGCGGCCACTCAGCCCAACATCCAGCAGCAGTTCAACGGCGTAACGATTTAATGAAGTAATGGCAACAATATCATCGAGATTTGCTCCCTGATGACCACGCTTATCCAGAAAATCTAAAATACCGTGGTTACGCAGATTGATAGCGGCCTGAAACAGCATGGGAGCAAACGCAATTCGTTGCGCTTCGGTAATAGCATCCAGCGCGCTGACATTATCTTTGTCATATCCGTAATACACTGACTTTTCCCTTGAGGTCTGACAAAAACGATCAGAAAAGAACAACAAAAAATAGAGTCGGATAGCAATGAAGATATCCGACTATTAAAATTATTTAATCTGTTGGCTGGCAAGTTTTAACTGAATCTCACGATCGAGGTTATTGATCCAACGGTTATAACTGTTATGGATTTCACCATTTTTTGCTTTGAGGTTTTTACTGCCGACGTAATTAATAGAATAACTCGTCTGTGAATAGGTAATGCGGATATCAGCAACATGGTCACGCTGGCTAAGATGACCATTAATCACCCCAGGAGAAACGGGAGTCATTACCCAGTTACGCTCCAAACCAGCCTGAAGGATGGCGATTTTTACCTGATCGGTTGTCACTTGTGCCGCAATAGGTTTCGTAACGTTGGCAACTGGCGCGGTACGAGCACAACCAGCCAACGCTAAAACACAGACCAAACCCGAAAAAATAAGCTGCTTTTTCATAAAGTTCCTATCCATAGATAAATACAGTACTGCAAAAAAACACGTTGCTGATGCAAGGTGTAAAATTAATGCACCATTAAAACTATTTTACACAAAATAAAGATAACTTGACAAAAGAAACATGATTTCGAGATTCAGGTTTTTATCAAATAGTTCGCTGTACTGTGAAGCAGAACAATAATCACAATTAAAAAATGGATATAAAAAAATCCGCCTTATGCTTTGCGACATAAGGCGGACAGTAATAACCCATAAAATACCGGAGAGTTACTCTACCGTAACGGATTTCGCCAAGTTACGTGGCTGATCGACATCGGTGCCTTTAATCAGCGCGACGTGATAAGACAGCAGCTGCAACGGCACCGTATAGAAGATTGGCGCAATCACTTCTTCGATATGCGGCAGTGGAATAATCTTCATATTTTCGCTGCTGGTGAAACCGGCATCTTCATCAGCAAAGACATACAGCTCACCGCCGCGCGCCCGAACTTCTTCGATGTTGGATTTCAATTTCTCCAACAGTTCGTTGTTCGGTGCCACCACCACAACTGGCATGTCCGCATCAATCAGCGCCAGCGGGCCGTGTTTCAGCTCGCCTGCCGCATAGGCTTCCGCGTGGATGTAAGAGATCTCTTTCAGCTTCAGCGCGCCCTCCATCGCGATCGGATACTGATCGCCACGGCCGAGGAACAGCGCATGGTGCTTGTCAGAGAAGCCTTCCGCCAGAGATTCGATGAGTTTGTCCTGAGACAGCATCTGCTCAATACGCGCTGGCAGTGCCTGTAAGCCATGAACGATGTCATGCTCAATCTGCGCATCCATGCCGCGCAGACGTCCAACACGAGCCACCAACATCAGCAGAACGGTAAGCTGGGTGGTGAAGGCTTTGGTCGACGCCACGCCAATCTCTACGCCCGCTTTAGTCATCAGTGCCAGATCGGATTCACGCACCAGCGAGGAACCTGCAACGTTACAGATAGCCAGAGATCCCAGATAGCCCAGTTCTTTAGACAAACGCAGCGCCGCCAGCGTATCCGCCGTTTCACCGGACTGAGACAGGGTAATCATCAGGCTGTTCTTACGCACGGCAGGCTTGCGATAGCGGAATTCGGAAGCAATCTCCACGTCGCACGGAATACCGGCCAGTGATTCAAACCAGTAACGAGAAACCATACCGGAGTTATAGGATGTACCGCAGGCAATGATCTGAACGTGTTCAACCTTCGCCAGCAGCTCATCCGCTTTCGGACCTAATTCAGAAAGATTAATTTCGCCGTGACTGAAACGCCCTTCGAGGGTGTTCTTGATCGCCATCGGCTGTTCGTAGATCTCTTTCTGCATGTAGTGACGATACGCGCCTTTGTCACCGGCATCGTAATTCACTTTTGATTCAATTTCTTCGCGTGCGGCAAGCTGGCCGGATTTATCAAACACGCGCACATCACGACGGGTGATTTCCGCGATGTCGCCTTCTTCCAGGAACATAAAGCGACGCGTCACAGGCAGCAGCGCCAGTTGGTCGGAAGCAATAAAGTTCTCACCAACACCACGACCAATCACCAGCGGGCTACCAGAACGCGCAGCAACCAGTACGCTTGGGTCGCGGTTATCCAACACCACCATGCCATAAGCACCGCGCAACTGTGGGATCACACGCTTAACCACCTCAACCAGCGTGCCCCCGTTCTGCTGCTGTTCAAAATGAACAAGATGGGCGACAACTTCCGTATCGGTTTCAGAAACAAAGCGATAGCCGCGACCGATCATCAGTTCGCGCAGCGGCTCATGGTTTTCGATAATGCCGTTATGAACGATAGTGATATGTTCAGAAACATGCGGGTGTGCGTTCTCTTCAGAAGGTTCGCCGTGCGTTGCCCAACGGGTATGGGCGATGCCGGTACCGCCGTGCAGTTCATGCTCTTCAGCTGCCTGAGACAGCACCTGCACTTTCCCCAGACGGCGTAAACGGGCGACATTGCCTTCGCTGTCAACAACCGCCAAGCCCGCAGAGTCATAGCCGCGGTACTCAAGACGGCGTAAACCTTCCAACAAAATTTCAGCAACATCACGTTGCGCAACTGCGCCTACAATTCCACACATCGATGGTATTCCTATAAAAGTGACATATTGTGTCACCAGGGATGTCTTAGACCTGATTGTTCCGGTTTTTCCGGGTTCCCCGAGCCTTGTAGAGAGTTGGGGATTATTATGTTTTGTTCTGTGTTCTGGGAGACTAAAACACAGGACAAAACAACCTCCGCCATAAGCGGAGGTATATTACTCAACGACTATTTCTTTTTCACCGGACGCCGCCAGCCGGAAATATGCTGCTGTTTCACGCGGCTGATCACCAGTTCATTCTCTGCTACATCGCGCGTAACCGTCGTTCCCGCACCAATCGTCACACCGTTAGCAACGTTAACGGGTGCCACCAGTTGCGTATCCGAGCCGACAAATACATCGTCGCCAATCACCGTTTTGTGTTTATTCGCACCATCATAATTACAGGTGATCGTTCCCGCGCCAATATTAACACCGGAACCGATATCCGCATCACCCAAATAGCTCAAGTGGCCTGCTTTTGATCCTTTACCTAAACGCGCCTTTTTCAGTTCGACAAAATTGCCGACATGCGCGCCTTCAGCCAGCTCAGCGCCTGGGCGCAGGCGGGCAAACGGGCCAACGGTACACTCAGCTTCTAACACCGCATCTTCCAACACAGAGTAAGGGCTGATCTCACAGTCGTCGCCAATAATACTGTTTTTGATCACGCAGCCCGCGCCAATTTTCACCCGGTTGCCTAGCTTAACATTACCTTCCACGACAACATTGACATCAATCACTACATCACGACCGTGAGTCAGTTCGCCGCGCAGATCAAACCGAGCCGGATCGAGCAGCATCACACCGGCCAGCAACAGTTTATCTGCCTGTTCACGCTGATAAACCCGCTCCAGCGCCGACAGTTGCAGGCGATTATTGACGCCTTCTACTTCGCTCAATCGCTCGGGGTGAACCGCTTCAACACGCAGGCCTTCTTTCGCCGCCATCGCAATGATATCAGTGATGTAAAACTCGCCCTGCGCATTGTTGTTATTCAACTGGCTTAACCAACGTTTCAGATCTTTGCCGTTCGCAATAAGAATGCCGGTATTGATCTCGCTAATCTGACGCTGTTCTTCGCTGGCATCTTTGTGCTCGACGATCCCAACAACAGCACCGTTTTCACGCACAATACGTCCATAGCCCGTCGGATCGTCCAGCTTCACCGTCAACAGGCCGATACCGCCCTGAGGCTTAGCCTCACGTAAACGCCTCAGCGTTTGCGATGAAATCAGCGGCACATCGCCGTACAACATCAGGATGTCTTCATCATCGGCAAAATGAGGAGCAGCTTGCTGCATGGCGTGACCGGTTCCGAGTTGTTCCGCTTGTAATACCCAGTTCAGGGCAGGATCGGTCAATTCACGTTTTAGCAAATCACCGCCGTGACCGTATACCAGATGAACGTGTTGTGCGCCTGTTGTCATTGCCGCATCAATGACGTGCTGAACCATCGGTTTACCTGCCAACTGATGTAACACCTTGGGAAGGTCGGAATACATACGGGTTCCTTTACCCGCAGCAAGGATCACCACACTCATAGCACTATTTGACATAAGCATCCTGACAGTGCGAAGCCACCGCTCCGCAAGAATAAAATGACCAGCCTGTTACGGCATGAATAGCCAGAGTTTACCGAAACTACTGCGTAACGCGGATACTTTTTGGTGAGTTTTTTCTGAAAATCGCTCTCAACACGACGAATGTTCACGAGAAAAAGATACAAGCACCAGACTCTCAACCTAAACAGAAATGATACAGGGTTTCATAAAAAACAGACTTTATTTTTAAGTATTTCCATTTGTGACACACACAAAAGAAACAGTGTTTCATTTATAGCAGTATATGTGGGCGAATAATTCAATAACGAAGGAGACACAATGAAACGTTGTTCTTCACCAAAATGTCATTCTTTACGGAAATACCGTTCTTCACGTCTCGCAGCCGTCGCGTTGACGAATGCATTACTTTTCAGCTTCAGCACACACGCCGCGACAGAATCAACACCAGTCTGGCATGGTGTCGCCTTTGGTCAATCGACAGACGTAAACTTCTCATCCAATGTCCTGCCGGAAAAAGTGGGTGTTAATAACGTCACCATTAACGGTAAGAAATTAGCGCCAGAGGATAACGCAGATTTATCCGCCCCCATAACGATTGAAAGTCGTGGCGGAAAGATTGCCAACACCCATGACGGGCTGACGTTTTTCTATACGCAACTGCCTGCCAATGTGAATTTTACGCTTCAATCTGATATTACCGTGGAACAGTTTGGACCAGAAAATGGCGCCAAACCTGCGGCTCAGGAAGGGGCGGGGATTCTGGTGCGCGATATTATCGGCGTACCGCGTCAGGAACCGCTGAAAGAAGGGTATGAAGAATTCCCTGCCGCATCCAACATGGTGATGAACGCCATCATGACGCAGGATAAGAAATCGAATACCGAAATTAAGCTACAGGCGATTTTGCGTAATGGCGTAACGCAGCCGTGGGGCAATGCCGGTGCGAAGATTACCAAAACCAGCTATCAGGAAAATGTGAATCTGGAGCAAACGCCGACGTTCCGCCTGAAACTGGAGCGCACCAACGACGGCTTTATCACCTCTTATGCACCGAAAGGCACGGATAACTGGGTCTCTAAAGAAGTCAAAGGCGCGGACGTCGTTACCAAGCTGGATAAAGACCACTACTACATTGGTTTCTTTGCTTCTCGTAACGCCAAAATCACCGTTAGCAATGCACAGTTGACCACCACGCCGGCACAAACCAAAGCGTCACCTGAGTTTAAGGCTAAGGATTATGATCCTTTGCTTCAGGTGATGTCATCGCCTAAAACCACCAGCGAACACTATGTTGTGCAGGCGAAAGCCAATTACAACGGTACGATTGCCGTATCACAAGACGGTAAATCGCTGGGTGATGCCAAGCAGGTAAAAGCGGGAGAGACCTTCTCTCTGCCAGCGAAGATTGCCGGTAACGGTGCTGAATTCAAGGTAACCTACCAGCCTGAGGAAGGCGATGATAAAGCGGTAAAAGAAAGCACGTTGAAGGTTGAAAAAGTGGCCTATGCAGACGCTAAAAATCTGTATGTTTCACCACAAGGTTCAGCCAGCAATGACGGCAGTAAAAATGCCCCGCTCGATTTTGCCAGCGCCGTCGCCGCTCTGCCAGCAGGCGGCACCATTTGGCTCAGCGATGGTGATTACAGCGCGTCTGAAATCCCTGTCAGTGCCAGCGGTCAGCAAAAAGCCGTCAAAAACCTGTTTACTATCGGTAATAAAGCCGTCATTCATGGCCTGCAACTGAAAGCAAGCCATTGGCATGTTAAAGGGATTGAAATTACCGAGAAACCGTTCCGTATCGAGGGTAGCTACAACACCATCGAACGCGTTCTGGCGCATCACGCTGACGATACCGGTATTCAGGTGACCTCAACAGCCGATGTGGGTAGACCGCTGTGGGCCAGCCATAATCTGATTCTGAATTCAGAATCTCACAGCAACCAGGATCCAGGCAAAATTAACGCCGACGGTTTTGCGGTGAAAATGCGTGTGGGTGAAGGTAACGTGATTCGCGGTGCGTTCTCGCACAATAACGTCGATGACGGCTTCGACCTGTTTAACAAAATTGAAGACGGCGCCAACGGCGTTGTGGTGATCGAGAATTCAATTGCCATGAACAACACTAGCAACGGCTTCAAAATGGGTGGCGAAGGTCAACCAGTGGCGCATCAGGTTAAACACAGCATTGCCGTGGGTAACAAGCTTGATGGTTTCACTGACAACTTTAACCCTGGTGCACTGATTGTTGAAGACAACATCGCGTTAGATAACGAACGCTTTAACTTTATTTTCCGCCCAAGCCCTTACTCTGGCCCAGAAAAACAAGGTGTCTTCAAGAACAACATGTCACTGAAGACCAAAGCGGGTAAATATGATGATGCGGTTGTCGGTAATATCGATAACACCAACTACTTCATCAAGGGTGATAAGTCCGTCAATGCACAGGGCAAGGAGATCACGGTAAATAACTTCGTATCGGTAACCGTACCTGAAACGTTTACACGTGATGCCAAAGGCAATCTGGTACTTGGCGACTTCCTGAAGAAGAAATAAGTCACTTCAAATAAACCCCGCCTAATAAGGTGGGGTTGCTCATGAAACGCGTCGAGCGCGGTAGTAACGGATAGATCGTAAAGACGCTGTAAACACATCCATGTGCGCTCGGCTTGCGCCCCCCTGGCGCAAACGCTTTACTCTTCTATTCCGTTACTACCGTTTTCGTTCGGTAAATAGGTTTGTCTACGATCTAACTGCCTGCTCTTGCAGGCATTTTTTATCTCGGCGTATAGCATATGCTTAAATGCAAAAAGGCCAGTCAGTGTGAACTGACTGGCCTTCAATTATTGCACGCTTATCTGTTACATCGCTTTTCTGGTCAGCTCGATAACGCGCAGCTTCGCAATCGCTTTGCTCAGCTCTGCGGAAGCCTGAGCATAATCCACATCGCCATGCGAATTACGGATATGATCTTCAGCTTTGCGTTTCGCTTCCAGCGCACGTGCTTCATCCAGATCCTGCCCACGGATAGCAGTATCAGACAGTACGGTAACCGTATTCGGTTGCACCTCAAGAATGCCACCAGAAAGATAAATATACTCTTCATCACCGTGCTGCTTAACGATACGAACCATACCAGGCTTAATGGCAGTAAGCAGAGGGGCATGTCCCGGATAAATACCCAGTTCGCCTTCGCTCCCCGTTACCTGGATCTTCTGCACCAGACCGGAGAACATTTGCTGTTCTGCACTCACGACATCCAGATGGTAAGTCATAGCCATGTCACCCTCCTACAAGGCGTTACAGTTTCTTGGCTTTTTCCACGACTTCGTCAATGGAACCAACCATGTAGAACGCCTGCTCTGGCAGGTGGTCGTATTCGCCTTCCATAATTCCTTTAAAGCCACGGATCGTGTCTTTCAGAGCAACGTATTTACCTGGAGAACCGGTAAATACTTCCGCTACGAAGAACGGCTGTGACAGGAAGCGCTGAATTTTACGCGCACGAGATACCACCAGCTTGTCTTCTTCAGACAGCTCGTCCATACCCAGAATCGCGATGATGTCTTTCAGTTCCTGATAACGTTGCAGGATAGACTGCACGCCACGGGCAACATCATAGTGTTCCTGACCAACAACCAACGGATCCAACTGACGGCTGGTGGAATCCAGCGGGTCAACGGCCGGGTAAATCCCAAGAGAAGCGATCTGACGGCTCAGTACCACGGTTGCATCCAAGTGAGCAAAGGTGGTGGCTGGAGAGGGGTCAGTCAAGTCATCCGCAGGGACGTAAACGGCCTGTACGGAAGTGATAGAACCGGTTTTGGTTGAGGTGATACGCTCTTGCAGAACGCCCATCTCTTCCGCCAGCGTTGGCTGATAACCTACCGCAGAAGGCATACGACCCAGCAGTGCGGATACTTCCGTACCGGCCAGGGTATAACGATAGATGTTATCGACGAACAACAGTACGTCACGGCCTTCATCACGGAATTTTTCCGCCATGGTCAGACCGGTCAATGCGACGCGCAGACGGTTACCTGGTGGCTCGTTCATCTGGCCATAAACCAGTGATACTTTGTCGATGACGTTGGAATCGGTCATTTCGTGGTAGAAGTCGTTACCTTCACGGGTGCGTTCACCCACGCCTGCAAACACGGAGTAACCGGAGTGCTCGATCGCGATGTTACGGATCAGCTCCATCATGTTTACGGTTTTACCTACGCCCGCACCACCGAACAGACCCACTTTACCGCCCTTGGCAAACGGACACATCAGGTCGATAACCTTGATGCCGGTTTCCAGCAGTTCCTGTGAGTTTGACAGCTCTTCATAGCTCGGAGCTGAACGGTGGATAGCCCAACGCTCTTCTTCGCCGATGTCGCCTTTCATGTCGATGGGATCACCCAACACGTTCATGATACGACCCAGCGTTGCTTTACCTACCGGTACTTCGATCGGGTGGTCCAGGTTATTCACGTTCAACCCGCGGCGCAGACCGTCAGAAGAACCCATTGCGATACAGCGAACAATACCGCCGCCCAACTGCTGCTGTACTTCCAGCACCAGTTTTTCAGCGCCGTTCTCTACCTCAAGCGCATCGTACACCTTCGGTACGGCATCTTGCGGGAACTCGACGTCCACCACGGCGCCGATTACCTGGATAATCTTTCCAGTAGCCATCTTGAATCCTCTACGTAATTCGACAATACGTAATTCGTAAACCTGCTTTAAACCGCGGAGGCTCCCCCGACGATTTCGGTGAGTTCCTGGGTAATGCTGGCCTGACGAGCTTTGTTGTATACCAACTGCAGCTCTTTGATCAGGCTACCGCCGTTATCGGTTGCGGCTTTCATCGCAACCATTCGCGCGGCCTGCTCACTGGCCAGATTTTCTACGACGCCCTGATAAACCTGAGATTCTACATAACGGCGCAGCAGGGTATCCAGCAGCGACTTAGGATCGGGTTCATACAGGTAATCCCAGGATTTCTTCTTCAACTCACCGTCATCCGAAGGCGGTAGCGGTAACACTTGAACAACAAGCGGTTCCTGAGACATGGTATTGATAAACTTGTTGCTGACGATATACAGCTTGTCCAGACGACCTTCGTCATAGGCTTGCAGCATAACTTTAACCGGGCCGATCAGTTCTGATACGGAAGGGTTATCCCCCATACCGGTAACCTGAGCAACAATGTTTCCGCCTACCGACCCGAAGAAAGAAACCGCTTTGGAACCAATCAGCGCTAAATCAGTTTCAACGCCTTTGTCGCTCCAGGATTTCATATCAGCCAACAGTTTCTTGAACAGGTTAATGTTCAAGCCACCGCACAGGCCACGGTCAGTAGACACCACCAAATACCCAACGCGCTTAACGTCGCGTTCTTCCAGGTACGGGTGTTTATATTCCAGATTTCCTAACGCAAGGTGACCAATCACATTGCGTATGGTTTCCGCATAAGGACGGCTGGCCGCCATACGATCCTGCGATTTACGCATTTTGGAAGCGGCGACCATTTCCATTGCTTTGGTGATCTTCTGCGTATTTTGGACGCTTGCGATCTTACTACGTATCTCTTTTGCGCCGGCCATCTTTGCTTCTCCTCAAAGCCTTGCGGCCTGCTTTACAGCAGGCCACCGGGCGTTACCAGGACTGGGTTGCCTTAAAAGTATCGAGGATGCCTTTAAATTTGCCCTCGATCTCATCGTTATAAGCGCCAGTTTGGTCGATTTGTTGCAGAAGTTCGCCATGCTCACGATCGGCGTAAGCCAGCAGTGCCGCTTCAAAGCTACCGACTTTCGACAGCTCAACATCTTCCAGATAACCACGTTCCGCCGCAAACAGAACCAGAGACTGCTGTGCGACAGACATCGGCGCATACTGTTTCTGCTTCAACAGCTCGGTCACTTTCTGACCGTGGCTCAACTGCTTACGGGTTGCATCATCAAGATCGGAAGCGAACTGAGAGAATGCCGCCAGTTCACGGTACTGTGCCAGAGCGGTACGAATACCACCGGACAGTTTCTTCATGATCTTGGTCTGTGCTGCACCACCCACACGGGATACGGAGATCCCTGGGTTAACCGCAGGACGGATACCGGCGTTAAACAGGTTGGATTCCAAGAAGATCTGACCATCGGTAATAGAAATTACGTTGGTCGGAACGAACGCAGAAACGTCACCTGCTTGCGTTTCGATGATCGGCAGAGCGGTCAACGAACCGGTTTTCCCCTTCACTTCACCCTTGGTGAATGCTTCAACGTAATCGGCGTTAACGCGCGATGCACGCTCCAGCAAGCGGGAGTGGAGATAGAAAACGTCACCAGGATAAGCTTCACGACCTGGCGGACGACGGAGCAGCAGAGAAATCTGACGATAAGCAACGGCCTGTTTAGACAGGTCATCATAAATAATCAGCGCATCTTCACCACGGTCGCGGAAATACTCACCCATTGCACAACCAGCGTATGGCGCCAGATATTGCAGAGCAGCAGACTCAGACGCGGTAGCAACGACAACAATGGTGTTTTCCAGTGCGCCATGCTCTTCCAGTTTACGTACCACGTTAGAAATCGTGGAGGCTTTCTGGCCGATAGCGACGTACACACATTTGATGCCGGAATCACGCTGGTTGATGATGGCATCGATAGCCAGCGCGGTTTTACCCGTCTGACGGTCACCGATAATCAGCTCACGCTGACCACGACCGATTGGAATCATGGCGTCAACGGACTTATAGCCCGTTTGTACCGGCTCATCAACGGATTGACGTTCGATAACGCCAGGCGCAATCGCTTCAACCGCAGAGAAACCGTCGTGATCCAGTGCGCCTTTACCGTCAATCGGTGCGCCCAGCGTGTTGACCACACGGCCCAGCAGGCCACGGCCAACGGGAACTTCAAGAATACGGCCGGTGCATTTTACTTTCATGCCTTCAGCCAGATCCGCATACGGACCCATAACTACCGCACCAACGGAGTCGCGCTCCAGGTTCAGTGCGATCGCATAACGGTTACCCGGCAGAGAGATCATCTCTCCCTGCATCACGTCTGCCAGACCGTGGACGCGGATGATTCCGTCACTGACGGAAACAATAGTACCTTCATTGTGAGCTTCGCTCACCACATTGAACTGAGCAATGCGCTGCTTGATCAGTTCGCTGATTTCGGTGGAATTCAGTTGCATGCTCCAGTCCCCTTAAGACTGCAAGACGTCTGCCAGACGTTCCAGACGACCGCGAATGCTGCCATCTATCACCATATCGCCCGCGCGGATAACCACGCCGGCCATGACAGACTTATCAATTTTGCAATTCAGCTTCACTTTGCGTGACAGACGTTTTTCCATAGCGGCAGCGATCTTCGACAGCTGCTGCTCACTCAACGTGTTGGCAGAAATCACATCGACGTCAACCGTCGATTCCAGTGCTGCCCGCAGTTGAATAAATTGTTCCAGCACTTCAGGAAGTACCGGTAAACGTCCGTTTTCGGCCATCACCCTAATCAGGTTCTGACCGGCTTCATCAAGTTGATCACCACAAACGGCAATAAACGTTTTCGCCAGCTCAATCGGTGCAACCGCACCGGAAAGCAGCTCGGCAATCTGCTCATTGCGCGCTACTTCGGCCGAAAACGCCAGCATGTTCTGCCAGCGATCCAAGGCCTGATTCTCAACCGCAAAGTCAAAAGCTGCTTTGGCGTAGGGGCGAGCTACCGTGACAAATTCAGACATCAGCCCCTCCCTCCTTACAGTTCAGCGACCAGTTTATCAACGATGTCGCTGTTAGCAGCTTCATCCACGGAACGTTCAATAATTTTCTCGGCACCGGCAATCGCCAATACGGCAACTTGCTTACGCAGCTCTTCACGAGCGCGTTTACGTTCGGCTTCAATTTCAGCCTGCGCCTGCGCCACAATCTTGTTACGTTCAGCTTCCGCTTCAGCTTTCGCCTCATCCAGGATCTGAGCTCGGCGTTTGTTCGCCTGCTCGATGATAACCTGAGCATCCGCTTTGGCTTTCTTCAGTTGATCTGTCGCATTGGCCTGAGCCAAGTTCAAATCTTTTTTGGCACGTTCAGCAGAAGCCAGACCGTCAGCAATTTCTTTCTGACGTTTCTCGATGGCTGCCATCATAGGCGGCCATACATACTTCATGCAGAACCAGACAAACAGGACGAACGCAATGGCCTGGCCGAGGATTGTTGCATTAATATTCACAGCACAATGCCTCTTTCAAAGTTAAATAAGTTGATGTTTTAACCTCAGCAGAAAACATTCTGCTTAGGCCACCGCAAACATCACATACAGCCCCAGACCAACAGCGATCATCGGGATGGCGTCAACCAGACCCATGACGATAAAGAACTGTGTACGCAGTAAAGGAATCAGGTCAGGCTGACGAGCAGCACCTTCCAAGAATTTACCACCCAGAATGCCGATACCGATCGCAGCACCGATTGCCGCCAAACCCATCATTAACGCGGCAGCCATGTACAGCAGATCCACACTCAGGTTTTCCATGACAGTCTCCAGTTTGTTTCAGTTAAAAACGTTATTTGTTGAAAGAAAATCAATGCTCTTCAGATGCCATCGAGAGATAAACAACCGTCAGAACCATGAAAATAAAAGCCTGAAGCGTAATAATCAAAATGTGGAAAATAGCCCAAGGCACATTTAACAGCCATTGTGACCACCACGGCAACAGACCGGCAATCAGGATGAAGATCAACTCACCCGCATACATATTGCCAAACAGTCGCAAGCCTAAGGAAATAGGTTTGGACAGCAGGCTGACACCTTCAAGAATTAGGTTAATAGGAATAAATACTGGATGGTTGAACGGCTGCATGGTCAGTTCTTTAACAAAACCACCTAAACCCTTCATTTTGATGCTGTAGAACAGAACCAGGATAAACACCCCAAGCGCCATCGACAACGTAATATTCACGTCAGCTGTCGGCACGGCACGCAGATACGCATGCGCCGGATCGTATCCCAGCAGACTATAGATACCCGCCCAGGCTTGCGGCAACAGATCGATAGGCAGCAGGTCCATCAGGTTCATCAGGAAAACCCAGACGAAAATGGTCAGCGCCAGAGGAGCGATCAGTTTGCTTTTGCCATGGAACATATCGCGCACGGTACCATCAACGAAACCGATAACCAGTTCGACGGCCGTTTGCAGCTTACCTGGCACACCGCTGGTTGCACGCTTAGCGACACGGTGAAAGATAACCAGAAAGAGGATCCCAAGAGCGATGGAGAAAAACATCGAATCGACGTTGATCGACCAAAAACCCGTCCCTACCTGCAAATGGTGCAAGTGGTGACTGATATACTCTTGCGGAGTAGAGATTTCTCCAGCAGCCATGATGTCCCTTACCCTTTTGTTGTTAACTACGGTAACGATTAATTACGGCCGGTGCCACGATCTGCATAATCAGCACCGATAAATAAGTCAGGCCAAGCGGAAAAAATGCCGCTTTAAACACGCCTAACGCCACCACTAACAGTGCAATGGTGATAAATACCTTGAGCGCCTCGCCAATCGCGAATGACCAAGCCACACGCCCATCAGCGGGCTTGTGCGACTGATGACGCAAGGCAAACAGCACAAACAAAACATTCGGCAACCAGGCTGCCAATCCCCCACCTAATGCAGAAGCGGCAGCATTGACGCTATTGAGGCTGAAAACAGCACTCAACAAAGCAAAAGTCACTAACTGTAGCAACAGCAACCTGAAGGCTACTTTTCCGCTGTAAAGGGATACAGGCATGACGTTTGCTCTCTCCGTACCTTTTCAGAGGTATACCGAATGACGTATAAAACTGCCTTTACACCATTGAGTCAAGCAGCAAAAAACGAGCAAATTATACGGGTCATACCTGCGAATTCAATCGATAAGTAGCGAAAAGGTGAACAATTATTTAAATTTCTTTCTGAAGCCCCGTTTTTACTAACAATCATCCCTGATCATGTCTGGTGTAATTAATTTCTAAAGGCCTCTAATCTGTGATGTGACTCACATAAAAGGCTTTTCGACTATTTACAACAGAACGTGTTTTTTTTTGTTCTCAGCAAAATAAGTCATTTATTTTATTTAATTTCAATAATTTATAAAAATATCAATTCAAAAAACGCAACAAACAACGTTTCAACCGCCTATTGACATTATTGATATCGTTTTTTTACTCAATTAACACAAAAATAACTAAATTTTGATGCCGATGATTTATTTTCGTTCGTTATTATTCAGTGCGAAAGCAAAAGGACGGCGCTGAAAAAACGAAGATGTAAAATTTCAGTGATCGTGATGCGTTCTGGAACGTTGCCACCGATAAACGAGGTGGTAACGTTACACGCAATATTTAGTTATAATTTTTTTGATAAAAAACAAAATTAGTTTGGTTTAAGCACGACCAAATGGCGCTCACCTTCCAGTTCGGGAACCGATAAGCGAACGACCTGATCCAATAGGACACCTTGTGGCAAGGATGACAATTCATCCTCTGGAAGTACGCCTTTTAGCGCATAAAATCGCCCTGTCGATCTGGCTGGAAGATGGTTGCACCAGCTAATCATGTCATGCAGAGAAGCAAATGCCCGGCTGATCACGCCATCAAAAGGCGGCTCTGCCGGAAATTCTTCAACGCGACTTTGCACCGGTGTGATGTTTTCAAGTTGCAGTTCATGCTGAACCTGACGCAGGAAACGTACGCGCTTACCCAGGCTATCCAGCAAGGTAAAGTGCGAATCAGGACGAACAATCGCTAATGGAATCCCCGGCAACCCTGGTCCCGTTCCGACATCGATAAAACGTTGCCCGTGTAAATGCGGCTCAACCACGATACTGTCCATGATATGACGGACAAGCATTTGCTGCGGATCGCGTACAGACGTCAGGTTGTAAGCTTTGTTCCACTTATTCAGCATATCAACATACTGTATCAGAAGATTTTTTTGCTTATCTGAAATCACAATACCAGCCGCGTTTAGCAGATTATCGAGTGTGTTGCGCACAATAAGATCCCGATGAAAAATATGAGGTTAATAATAAAAATAGCCGGATAACCGGCTATTTAGGGGATAAGTTTACCTTAAATCAGGCGCTGCGGCGCAGCAGACCCTGTTTTTTAAGCCAGATCAGCAGAATGGAAATTGCCGCAGGCGTAATACCGGAAATCCGTGAAGCCTGACCGATAGACGACGGTTTGTGATCGTTCAGTTTTGCGATCACCTCGTTGGACAAGCCGTTAACCTGTTTGTAATCCAGATCGGCAGGCAGCAACGTATTTTCATTACGCAGCTGTTTCTCAATTTCATCCTGTTGACGAGCAATATACCCTTCGTATTTGACCTGAATTTCAACCTGTTCGGCAGCCTGCTCGTCGGTTAATCCCGGAGCAAACAGCGGCAACGCAGTAAGCTGGACGTAATCCACTTCCGGGCGACGCAGCAGCTCTTCACCGTTTGCTTCGCGCGACAATGGCGTTTTCAGCAGCGAGTTAACTTGCTCTAACTGCTCAGACTGTGGGTGAACGTGAATATCGCGCAGGCGTTGACGCTCTTTTTCAATACTCTCAAGTTTCTCGTTGAAACGCGCCCAGCGATGATCGTCAACCATACCCAGCTCGCGACCGATCTCAGTCAAACGCAGATCGGCGTTATCTTCGCGCAGCATCAAACGATACTCGGCACGCGACGTAAACATACGGTAGGGTTCTTTGGTTCCCAACGTACAGAGATCGTCAACCAGTACGCCAAGATAGGCCTGATCGCGACGAGGTGACCAGCCTTCCTTATCGGCAGCTAATCGAGCCGCATTCAGCCCAGCCAACATGCCCTGGGCAGCGGCTTCTTCGTATCCTGTTGTGCCGTTGATTTGGCCGGCGAAGAACAGGCCATGAACAAATTTGTTTTCCAGCGTCGGCTTCAGATCGCGGGGATCAAAGAAATCGTACTCAATGGCGTAACCAGGGCGAACAATACGTGCATTCTCCATCCCTGCCATTGAACGAACAATCTGCCACTGAACGTCAAACGGCAAACTGGTTGAAATCCCGTTAGGATAAATTTCATTGCTGGTCAGGCCTTCTGGCTCAAGAAAGATCTGATGAGTGTTTCGATCGGCAAAACGCATGACTTTGTCTTCGATCGATGGGCAATAACGCGGGCCGATCCCTTCGATGATCCCGGCATACATCGGGCTACGATCCAGATTATTACGGATCACATCATGGGTTTTCTCGTTGGTATGCGTGATGTAGCACGGCATTTGTGCCGGATGCTGGCTCGCATTCCCTAGGAATGAGAAAACGGGCATTGGGTTGTCGCCGTGCTGTTGAGCCAACACGCTGAAATCGATCGTTCTGGCGTCAATACGCGGCGGAGTGCCGGTTTTCAAGCGGTTAACACGCAGAGGTAGCTCACGCAGGCGACGTGCCAGCGGAATAGAAGGTGGATCGCCTGCACGCCCGCCGCTGTAGTTGTCCAGCCCGATGTGAATCTTGCCGTCAAGGAAAGTGCCAACCGTTAATACGACGGCTTTTGCACGAAATTTTAGCCCCATTTGGGTTACTGCGCCCACGACCCGATCGTTTTCCACAATCAGATCGTCAACAGCCTGCTGGAAGATCATCAGGTTGGGTTGATTCTCCAGCGCGGTGCGAACAGCCTGGCGATAGAGCACGCGATCCGCTTGTGCGCGAGTAGCTCTGACCGCTGGGCCTTTACTGCTGTTTAGTATCCTAAACTGTATACCGGCCTGATCGACAGCGCGCGCCATCAACCCTCCCATGGCATCGATCTCTTTAACCAGATGGCCTTTGCCAATACCACCAATCGCCGGGTTACAAGACATTTGCCCCAACGTATCAATATTGTGTGTCAGTAAAAGCGTCTGTTGGCCCATTCGGGCAGAAGCCATCGCAGCTTCTGTTCCGGCATGACCGCCACCAATCACGATGACGTCAAAGGGATCTGGATAAAACATGGTACTGCTCCTCGCATTATTGCGAATGATGAGTGGAGAACGATCGTTATTTGCCTTGGGGTGGAGGATTCTACTCAACTTTGAGCCAACGACCAAGTCCGTTGGATCCTCGTTAATTAAAGAAAGATCTTTTTATTTAAAGATCTCTTTATTAGATCTCTTATTAGGATCGTCTGGTTGTGTGGATAAGTGATTATTCACATTAAAGATCAAGAGAATGGCGTTGATCCTTACCTGTGAATGATCGGTGATCTTGGCCAGTATAAGCTGGGATCTTAATGTGGGTTTATGCACAGGACAAAAAACGAACTCGGGTTGTTATTGGGATAACTACTGCTTTTACACCTGAATTAAGTATAGTTATCCACATTCAACTGCTGATTATTTAATCGATATTGAGTAAATCAACCCACGATCCTAACCATTCTTCAGCCGGATCTTCAGGAACCTGATGCTGGGTGATGTCGATCTCAAGGATATCACCGATCCGTTTCGCCCCCAGTTGGGTCAGCACACGATCCGCGGTTTGGATCGCGCCACAAAACGTGTCGTACTCGCTGCTGCCGATCCCTACCGCACCGAAGCTCACCTGAGAAAGATCGGGCTTCTGCTGTTCCAATTGGTCAAACAGCGCTTTCAGGTTGTCAGGAAACTCCCCTGCACCGTGGGTGGACGTCACCAGCAGCCACACACCGCTTGTAGACAGTGCATCAAGCTCAGGACCGTGCAGAAGTTCAGTGGAAAAATCATCCTTCTCCAGCAGTTCAGCCAAATGCTCTGCGACGTATTCGGCGCTGCCAAGGGTACTGCCACTGATCAAGGTAATGTCTGCCATAGCGATCCCATCCGATAAAAGACGGGACATTGTACGCTGTGATCTGGCTGGGATCTACCTGTGGATAATATGGGTATAGGAAAAAAGCATTACGGCGCGATCGTCCGCATGATGGGGTTTTGCAGGGAGATGAGTGTTTCGGTGGACTGAATTTCATCAATTGTTTGGATCTTGTTGATAAGTACATGTTGCAGCGCTTCTATCGAGCGGCACATGACTTTAATAAAGATGCTGTAATGTCCGGTGGTGTAGTAGGCCTCGACCACTTCTTCCAGATTGTTCAGCTTCTCCAGTGCCGAGGGATAATCTTTGGCGCTTTTCAGAATGATGCCGATAAAGCAGCACACGTCATAGCCCAGCTGTTTTGGGTTCACGTCCAGACGTGTACCAACAATGATGCCCGCCTGTTTCATTTTTTCCACTCGAACGTGGATAGTTCCAGGACTGACGGAAAACTGTTTTGCCAGTTCGGCATACGGGGTACGTGCATTTTCCATTAAGGCGGAAAGAATGCCGCGATCGAGATTATCGATCTGATAAATTTCTGCCACTTTGAGCCTCCTATTTTAGCGAATAATGATTTTATACCGCTATAAAATGACGGATTAAAAGCACAAGAGCAATTTATCCATAAGATTATTGAATGACTAGCGGTTTTTATTGCTTAATGAATAACTAAATACGATGAATAAGAGACGCGGCAATGAAAAAGCAGTACATCGAAAAACAGCAGCAAATCAGCTTCGTTAAATCTTTCTTCTCCAGCCAACTGGAACAGCTTCTGGGATTGATTGAAGTTCAGGCACCTATTCTTAGCCGTATCGGTGATGGTACGCAGGATAACTTGTCCGGTACGGAAAAAGCGGTGCAGGTTAAGGTGAAAGCCCTGCCTGATGCCACATTTGAAGTGGTGCACTCACTGGCTAAATGGAAACGTAAAACGCTGGGCGCGTATGATTTTAGTAGTGGTGAAGGCATTTATACCCATATGAAGGCGCTGCGCCCAGACGAAGATCGTCTGAGCCCGATACACTCGGTTTATGTCGATCAGTGGGATTGGGAGCGCGTGATGGGAGACGGTGAGCGTCATGCAGAGTACCTGAAATCGACGGTGATGCGTATTTATCAGGGTATCAAGGCGACAGAGGCTGCGGTTCATCAGGCGTTTGGGATTCAGCCTTTCCTGCCAGAACAGATTCATTTTGTGCATACCGAAACGTTGCTGAAGCGCTACCCCGACCTGGATGCCAAAGGGCGTGAGCGAGCCATTGCGAAAGAACTGGGCGCTGTCTTCTTGATAGGGATTGGCGGCAAGTTGTCCAGCGGGCATTCTCACGATGTGCGTGCACCGGATTATGATGACTGGACGACGCCTGGCGAGCAGGAACTAGCGGGGCTGAACGGCGATATCGTCGTGTGGAACCCAGTTCTGAACGATGCATTTGAGATTTCATCTATGGGTATCCGCGTGGATGCAGAGGCGTTAACACGCCAGTTGGCGCTGACACAGGATGAAGAACGTCTGAAACTGGAATGGCATCAGGCGCTGCTGCGCGGTGAGATGCCGCAAACGATCGGCGGGGGAATCGGTCAGTCTCGCCTAGTCATGCTGCTGCTGCAATTGTCGCACATTGGTCAGGTTCAGTGCGGCGTATGGCCACAGCCACTGCATGAGTCAGTTTCCGGTCTGCTTTAATTTAATGCGTTTTTCCGTGTTGCCAGCGGCGCATTAAACGGCTTTTTAATCCGGTATCAAAGCGCCAGATATGGTCAAAGATGCGCATGATGCCGGGTTTGCCGTGATCAGACATCGCTACAGCATGGAAACGGTGCTGTAGCTGCTTCTGGCGGCTTTTCACCTTATCGACCACCTCATCCGGCAATCGCTGGGCAATAAAATCTGAAATCACCACTGCATCGGCATCATGCCAAAGTGCTTCATCCATCTTATCCAACAACGCTGATAGACAGGCGCTCATATCCGTACCGCCACGGAAGGATTGGCTGAGAAAACGTATGGCTTGCTCTAATCCATCCGCAGACGTGAGTTCGTATTTCACCACGCCGGTAGAAAACAGCATGATGTAACAACGGCGGTTATCGGCGAGCGCAATACGCATCAGCGCAAGGCAGAAGGCTTTGGCACAGCGCTCATTAAAGCCGCCCATCGAGCCTGACGTATCAACGCAGACGATAAACGGGCCACGCGGCTGTTGTTCATTTCGTTGATGAATCACAGGGCGTTCCATGACTTTCTCGCGCCAGCTCTCACCTTGTAAGCGATAGGTCAGCAGGCGATGTTCCAACAGACGACGATAAAACTCGAATTCCAGTTCGCTGATGCCCAAAGCAGCCAGCTCGGTTGGCATCAAGCGCAGAATGTCATCGCTCTGATGTATACCACTGACCTGTTCAGGCACGGTAGCGGGTTCTCTAACACTTACCCGAAAGGCTTTCTGTGGGGCATCTTTAGCTAGGATGGATTTGGTTTCCCTGCTGCGCCCCAGTTGTTCCGCCAGTTTCTGTAATTCTGGTTGGCGTTGTAAGAAAGCGCCAAAATCCAATAACGGGCGAGGGTCGGTGTGAATACGCTGTGCTACGCTGAGATCCCAGAGTCTCCCCGCAGCGTTTTCATTTTCTGCCAAAATGGGTTCGAGCTTGCCACTTAGCGTCAGGCGTTGTTGTAGTTCATCCAGCAGAATTTCCCGTTCTTGTTCCATTAACTGCTGATGTAATGAAACCGTTTGCAAGGTGAGGCTTAAGCGCCAGCGCTGGAGAAAGAGCGCGTGAAGCCCATTGGTGAGCTTCTGTTTTAACGTTCGATATGGGGAAGGGGCGTCGATAAGCTGTGAAGCCTGGGCTATAAACGGTGATTCCACGGTGTTGAGCGTATCCATTATCTCAGGGAGGCGCGTCTGGAAAGTCTGATTGTCGAATGATAGTGAATGTTGATAGCAGCTAAACTCTTTTTCCAGCTCTGGAGGTATCTGGGTGGTACGCAGGCGCTGCTTTAACGTTTCTTTCCATTTGGGGAGATCGTTGAGTAATGATGACTTCAGGCTGGGGAATTTTTCAAAGAAGAACGTGATCTGTGGTGTCGCCAGCAGCGTCATAATTAGCTCATCCAGCAGCTCGTTTTCATCAATAGACAGAAGCATTTCCAGTGATTCCAGCGTGATCATTGGCGTTAATCCTGTTGCTTTGATTGAGCGATCAGATCGGCAACCTGTTGCAAACTGGCTTCTATCTTGGCCAGCCACTCACCTTGGACAAATAGGCAAGGCTGATGCTGACTGAATAAGCGGCGCTGTTCACGCAGTTGCATACCTAGTTTTTCATATTCATCGGTAATTTCGGTTGGAAGTGCACTGTTTCGCTTTTCCGGTAGAGAAAGAATGGAGGCTTGCAGACTGATGTCGCGAATGGTTAAATGCTGACGATCGTTCACCGCCAAATCGAGACGTTGGGTAAAGCCAATACCGTTGAGCTTACCTCTAATCTCCCCCCCTTTTTGTAGCCAGTTTTGCAGCGCATTCTTTTCAAAAATCACATGGCTGACTTCAATATCGTGCAAGATCAGTGGGCGTTGTAATACCAGATCCAATGTATCTGTGATGATGGTTTCTGGCAGCGTGTAGTGGATTTTCCGGCCGAGGAAGTGCCCCTGTTTCTCTACCGAAAATGCCTGTAGTTCGCTTTGTTCTCGTTGGTATTGCTGGCGTTTGGTATTCACCTGCTGTAGGCGGAACAGTAGATTTCTCTGTTGGTAGGCGTGTTCAGTGATCAACATTTCAAGCTGACGTTCAATGAGCGCCAAGGTGCTTTGGTCATGCCAGAGACAGTCTTTCAGCAGAATGACATCCACGGGTGTAATGGCATCTCGGCCGCAGAAAAATGCGCTGGCCTGAAGTAGACGCAGGGCTTTTTTCCAGCGCCGATCGGAAATGTAAGGAGCCTGTTCTAGCGTATCAAGCTGCTGGCGTAATGTGTAAATCAGCTCGAAAGTGGCTTCCGGTAGCGCGATGTGCTCAATATCCTTCTGCCACTGTTGGTACTCTTCATCGCTGACACTGAGAGCAGGTAGTACGGGGTTATCGCGTTCGCTGCTGTTGTTCACGAGGAGCGCACGGAAATTCTGTTTTTCCTGGACACGATCGAGCCACAGGCGGATGAGCATGCGGTCATAAAGCGCTTCCAGACCGCCATCCGCCTCCGGCAGTTCATTCGACGCCGCGATCAGCAAGCGCATGGGGATGATGTCTTCACTGTTGCCGTTACGGAAGCGCCGTTCGTTAATCGCTGTCAGTAGGGTGTTCAAAATCGCGGGACCCGCTTTCCAAATCTCATCCAGAAACACGATTTCAGCTTCCGGCAGATAGCCTGCGGTCAGACGTTGATAGCGACCTTCATCTTTTAATGCCTGAATGGAAAGGGGGCCGAATACTTCTTCTGGGGTGGAAAAGCGGGTCATCAGGTACTCAAACGCATTCGCGTGGCGAAACGCAAATTTAAGACGCCGAGCGATCATACTTTTGGCGATACCTGGCGGCCCTAGCAGAAAAACACTTTCTCCGCTTAGCGCTGCCAGCAGACAGAGACGAATGGCGTGCTGCCTTTCGTAGAGCCCGTGTTCTAGTGCATGACTGAGACGAGATATTCGTTCAGCCAACGCCGCAGTTTGACGCATAATTAATCCGTTAGCCCCATGAGTGATGTACTGAAATCGTTTATTTGTAAATCTCACAGCATTAGTGAAAGTGGAGCGCCATAAAGCCCCTATTTTTATAAAGACAATAATAATATTAAACGACAGGTCACAGTTTTTTATTAGAATACTTTTACGAATTATTCAACCTTATGGCGACAGTAATCAATAAACCCGCTTTTACTGGGTGGCTTGCGCTGGCGATTCGCATAATAAAAATGGGTTTTTAGCCTGATTTGTGCATACTGTGCGCGCTTGGACGAGTTGCTGTGAATGACGCGCTTCGCGGACTAATTAACAACAGAAGATAGATATGAGCTCAGAACATAAACGTTCGCTTCCGGCGGTCACGCTGGCGGCCATCGGGGTGGTTTATGGAGATATAGGAACCAGCCCTCTTTATACGTTAAGGGAATGTTTATCAGGGCAGTTTGGTTTTGGGGTCGAGCCTGATTCGGTCTTTGGCTTTCTTTCACTGATCTTTTGGCTGTTGGTTCTCGTTGTTTCGCTGAAATACCTGACCTATGTGATGCGTGCGGACAACGCAGGCGAAGGTGGGATTCTTACCTTAATGTCGCTAGCCGGACGCAATACTTCCGATCGCATGACGTCCGTGCTGGTCATCATGGGGTTGATTGGCGGCAGCTTCTTCTATGGAGAAGTGGTCATCACACCAGCCATCTCGGTCATGTCGGCGATGGAAGGGTTAGAGATTGCCGCGCCGTCGATGGACAGCTATATCGTCCCGCTATCGATTGTCGTGCTGACATTACTCTTTATTATTCAAAAACACGGTACAGGCAGTGTAGGTAAGCTGTTTGCGCCCGTGATGCTGATTTGGTTTTTAACGCTCGGTGTGCTGGGGGCGCGAAGTATTATCGCTAACCCCGAAGTTTTGCAGGCGTTGAATCCGATGTACGCCGTGCGCTTCTTTGCCGAATATAAAGCTGTGTCGTTCTTCGCGCTGGGGGCGGTAGTGCTGGCGATTACCGGAGTCGAGGCGCTGTATGCTGATATGGGGCACTTCGGCAAATTCCCGATTCGTCTGGCCTGGTTTACGGTGGTGCTGCCGTCGCTGGTGTTAAATTACTTCGGGCAGGGGGCGCTGCTGTTGAAGAATCCTGAAGCGATCAAGAACCCCTTCTTCCTGCTGGCGCCAGATTGGGCGCTGATTCCACTGATGATATTGGCGACGTTGGCGACAATCATTGCCTCGCAGGCCGTCATTTCCGGCGTTTTCTCCCTGACGCGCCAGGCCGTGCGGCTTGGCTATTTGCCGCCGATGCGTATCGTACACACGTCAGATATGGAATCCGGTCAGATCTATATCCCAGCCATTAATTGGATGCTGTATATCGCCGTTGTCATCGTGATTGTCAGCTTTGAGCATTCGGGCAATTTGGCCGCGGCTTACGGGATTGCGGTAACGGGTACGATGGTGATTACCAGCATTCTGTTCTGTACGGTGGCACTGAAGAACTGGCTCTGGCATCGTTATCTGGTATGGGTATTGCTGGCGGGCTTACTGGTTATAGACGTACCGATGTTTTTGGCTAACGTGGTCAAGATTCTGTCCGGTGGCTGGCTGCCGTTGGCGCTGGGTATGGTGATGTTTATTATCATGACGACGTGGAAAAGCGAGCGCTTCAGGCTGCTGCGCCGGCTGCATGAGCATGGTAACTCGTTGGATGCCATGATTGCATCGTTGGAGAAATCACCGCCGACGCGTGTACCGGGCACCGCTGTCTATTTCTCACGTGCGACTCGCGTGATCCCGTTCGCGCTGCTGCATAATCTTAAGCACAATAAGATCCTACACGAGCGTGTGGTGCTGTTGACCATGCGAACGGAGGATGCGCCCTATGTGCTGAACGCGCGTCGCGTAACGGTTGAACAGCTTTCGCCGACGTTCTGGCGAGTGATTGCCAACTATGGTTGGCGTGAAACGCCGGATGTGGAAGAGGTCTTTCAGCGCTGTTGGCAGGATGGGTTAACCTGCCAAATGATGGAAACCTCTTTCTTTATGTCCAATGAATCGCTGATTATCGGTGATCGCCCGTGGTATCTGCGCTTGCGCGGTAAGCTATTCATGATGCTCAGCCGCAATGCATTACGAGCGGCGGATCAGTTTGAAATACCGCCGAACAGGCTGATTGAGCTGGGAATACAGGTCGAGATTTAAGTGATCCCACTATTAGGGCGCTATGTTGGGATAAGATCGAGGTATACGGTCGACCACGGGGCGAGGCGTCCCTGCGGGAACCTCATCCCCGTGTTTCCCTAATAACAAGCAGCGAGTTGCTGCCTGTTGGGGAAACCACATTGCTCAGTGCGTTAACGTATAGAGAGAATGATAGTTACCAATTCACCGACACAATCAGCCCACCAGCGGGCTGATTGGTGAACGTGACCCGCATGTGGTGCAGTTTGGCGATGTTATTGACGATGGATATCCCCAGACCACTGCCGGATTTTTCCTGCCCCGGTGGGCGATAAAAGCGCTCTCCGATTCTTGCCAGCGCTTCCTCGTTGATACCCGGTCCGTTATCGGCAACCTGAAAGCCGCGCTCTGTCAGCGTCAGGCTTACCGTTCCTCCTTCATGGCTGTAGCGAATAGCATTATCCAGCAGATTGCGCACCAGCAGAGTCAGCAGCAGCGGGTGACCCTGCCTAATAACCGGGGTGTCCGGTAAATCCAGCGTCAGCTCGATACCCGCGGTTTGCGCTGTGTGGTAATGCGCGATCACCGCCTGTTGCAGGAGTTCATTGAACTGGACGGGCTGCATCCCTTCGGGAGACGATTCGGCATCCAACCGCGACAGCGTCAGGAGCTGATCCACCAGCCGGGTGGCCCGTTCGATCCCTTTGTCCAGATTGATCAGGGCATGGCGGCGCATGGCTTCATCGTCATGCGCCAGCTGTGCAACTTCGGTTTGGACTTTCAGCGCAGCCAGCGGGCTACGCAATTCGTGAGCGGCATCGGAGGTAAAACGGCGTTCTCGAACCAGCATGTCGCTGATACGGGAAAACAGGTGGTTCAGCGCGTTAACCAACGGGCGAACTTCTTGTGGAATGTGCTGCGTCGCTAGCGGTGTACTGTCGTCGGGGTAACGTTGCTGAAGCTCGGCGGTTATACGTTTTAGCGGTGAGAGTTCACGTGTGACCAGCCAGAATAGTAGCGCCAGCATGATCGGCAGGGCGAATAACCAGGGCATCAGGTTGGTTTTTACAATATCCAGCGTCATGTCCTGACGGTATTCCCATTCCTGACCCACTGCAATCACGTAACGATTATCCGCTGTTGTTAGCCAGACGATGCGCCAGGTATCGTCGTCGTCGCGTAATGTGCCGTCAGTGAAGCCGTTGCGCTGATAGTCAAAAATGAAATCTTTGCCGTTCTCGCCATCATTCAACACCATTTTCCCGTCGCGGGTAAAAATAGCGAAGGCCAGCGCATCATCGTCCTGTTTGCCGCGGTTCTTGTGCACCAAACTCTTGGTTTTGGGCAGAGACACCGGCTGGATTCGCAATTCATCAGGATTCATGGTGGCCAAGCGTTTGGCGAACAGCATTTGCTGGGTATCAAATAGCTCATTGATGTTATGGCGCGTTTGATACCACGAAAGCAGACTGGCTACGCCCCAGCAGATCAATGTCAGCAGCGTAAAACCGGTAATCAGACGTAAGCGCAGGCTGAGTCGGTTCATGGCGCATCTCCCAGAATATAGCCAACGCCATGTACGGTACGGATAAACCCGCTGCCCAGCTTTTTGCGCAGGTGGTGGATGTGCACTTCTACGGCGTTGCTGGAGACGTCATCATCCCACCCGTAGAGCTTTTCTTCCAACTGTGCGCGCGTGAGTACGCGGTTTGGGTTAAGCAAAAACAGTTCCAGCAGCGCCAATTCGCGGGATTTTAGTATCAACGGCTCATTGTTAAGCGTGACGTTCCGCGAACCCGGCTCCAGGGACACCACGCCGTGCGTTAATGTCGGTTGAAGTTGACCGTGACGGCGGCGAATTAGCGCCTGCAGGCGAGCGGCAACTTCCGTCAGCGCAAAGGGCTTACATAAATAATCATCGGCACCCTGCTGGAGCCCTTCCACACGCTGTTCCAGCGCATCCCTAGCGGTCAAAATCAGCACCGGTTCGTCATGCCCAGCCTGACGCCACTGGCGCAGGATATCCATTCCGTCCATACCCGGCAGGCTGAGATCGAGCACCACCGCATCATAGGGCGCAGCCTTCAAGGCCGCGGCGCCCGCTTTGCCTTCCGTAAACCAGTCAATATTAAAACCCAGTTTGATTAAGCCTGCTTTCAGGCCGTCGCCAATCAGGCGATCGTCTTCGATTAACAATATTCTCATGGCTGCCTCACAGGAAATGTGCTGCTGTCTCGTTTGCGCCTTTTCCGGTTTTATACGAAATCGGGAGGTGGCATGTATAGGACAAATCGCTGAAAGCGGGCGATTTCGGCAATATAAAAAAATAAAAATACAGACGCTGATTCCTTAAGATTCTGTTAAGAACGGTTTGTTTTAATCCTTCCCGAAGACCGATTACTCCCGCAGGTTGACTGCGAAACAGTTGACCGTGAAGCGACAGGCAAAATAAGGAAGGTAAAATATGAAAAAAGCAGCTGCGTTACTCGCCATTACCGCTCTGGTTTCTGCACCGGTATTTGCTGCGCAAAGCGGCGGTGGTTTCGTCAATCCTGAAACGCCAGCGGTTGGTACACATAAAGGGGGATTTGTTGATCCCCAGAATTCCCTCACCACGGTAGATAAGGCTAAAGATCTGCGTGACGACAGTTGGGTTACGCTGAGCGGCAATATTGAAAAACGGGTCGGTGATGAGAACTATTTGTTCCGCGATGCGACGGGTACGATGGAAGTCGAGATCGATCACAAGCGCTGGAATGGCCAGATGATTTCACCCACTGATAAAGTGGAAATTCAGGGGGAACTGGATAAAGACTTCAATTCCGTCGAACTGGATGTGAAGCAGATTCGTAAACTCTAAATCGTTATCCTCAATTCCCTATTGGCGGGCTTTTGCCCGTCATTGATCTCTCTTCTATAACCAACTCTTGTTCTCTTTATTTTTTTGTTAGCGAAACGTTTCGATAGCGATCACATTTTTTTTATATCTTCGTTGCCTTTCTCTCTTCTTTTTCTAGAATGTTATTAGCGAAACGTTTCGCTGGTGGGGTGAAAAGATGAAAAAAGCAGCATTATTGAATTCAGATATTTCTTCCGTGATTGCTCGACTGGGCCATACTGATAGCCTTGTTATTGGTGATGCGGGTTTACCGATTCCTGAAACAACGACGCGTATCGATCTGGCGTTGACGCACAACGTGCCGACATTTTTGCAGGTGGTGAGTGTGGTCACCAGTGAAATGCAGGTTGAGGCCGCTATTCTGGCGGAAGAGATAATTGAGAAGAACCCCGCAGTCCATGACGCATTACTCGATCAATTGAAGCAACTTGAACAACACCAGGGAAACTCAATTGCATTGCACTATGTAAGCCATGAAGAATTTAAAACCCAAAGCGGCAAAAGCCGGGCCATCATTCGCAGCGGAGAGTGTTCTCCGTATGCCAATGTCATCCTTTGTGCTGGCGTAACGTTCTGAGGCATCCATGCAACCTTTACTGCAACTGCAAGGCATCACGAAATCTTTTCCCGGTGTTAAGGCGTTGTCCGGTGCGGCGCTTAACGTCTATCCAGGAAAAGTGATGGCGCTGGTGGGCGAGAACGGTGCGGGTAAGTCCACCATGATGAAAGTCCTGACTGGGATCTATCGTAAAGATGCCGGTAGCATCCATTTTCTGGGGCAGGAGGTGGATTTCAACGGGCCGAAAGCGTCCCAGGAAGCAGGTATCGGTATCATCCATCAGGAACTTAACCTGATTCCCCAGCTTACGATTGCCGAGAATATCTTTCTCGGGCGTGAATTTACCAACCGCTTTGGCCGCATCGACTGGAATAAGATGTATGCGGAAGCCGACAAGCTGCTAAAGCGCCTTAATCTGCGCTACGACAGCCGTCGTATGGTCGGAGAGTTATCGATTGGCGATCAGCAAATGGTGGAAATTGCCAAGGTGCTGAGCTTTGAATCGAAAGTCATCATCATGGATGAACCTACCGATGCGCTGACGGATACCGAAACCGCTTCGCTATTCAGTGTCATCAAAGAGCTGCAATCTCAGGGATGCGGCATTGTCTATATTTCCCACCGTCTGAAAGAAATCTTTGAAATCTGCGATGACATTACCGTGTTCCGCGATGGCCAGTTTATCGGCGAGCGTCCGGTCAGTGACTTAGAAGAAGATACGCTGATTGAAATGATGGTCGGTCGTAAGTTGGAAGATCAGTACCCGCGTTCGAGTAAAGAACCGGGAGAGGTTCGCCTTAAGGTACAAAACCTGTCTGGGCCGGGCGTTGATAGCGTCAGCTTTACGGTGCGGAAAGGTGAAATTCTGGGCATCGCAGGGCTGATGGGCGCGGGCCGTACCGAACTGATGAAGATTCTCTACGGTGCATTGCCGCGCACTGGCGGCAATGTGACGCTTGATGGCCGCGACGTGGTGACCCGAAAACCGCAGGATGGTTTGGCGAACGGTATCGTTTACATATCGGAAGATCGCAAGCGCGATGGTCTGGTACTGGGCATGTCGGTAAAAGAAAACATGTCGTTAACCGCACTGCGCTATTTCAGCCATGCGGGCGGTCGTCTGAAACATGCTGAAGAGCAATTAACGGTTGCCGACTTTATTCGCCTGTTCAACGTGAAAACGCCATCAATGGAGCAGCCTATCGGCCTGCTTTCCGGCGGTAATCAGCAGAAAGTGGCGATAGCCCGCGGCCTGATGACGCGCCCGAATGTTCTGATCCTCGATGAACCGACGCGCGGTGTCGATGTCGGGGCGAAGAAAGAAATTTATCAGTTAATCAATCAATTCAAAGAAGAAGGGCTGAGTATCATCTTGGTGTCATCCGAAATGCCTGAAGTTTTGGGAATGAGCGATCGCATCATTGTGATGCATGAAGGGCGCTTGAGCGGTGATTTCCCGATTGAGCAAGCAACCCAGGAAGCACTGATGGCTGCGGCCGTTGGTAAGCAATACGGCGCAAAGCAGGAGTAAGTCAGACATGAGTTCTCAACCTATCGCGGCAAAACGCTGGTTCAGCAAAGAGTGGTTACTGGAGCAGAAATCGCTGATCGCGCTCCTGATCCTGATTGCGGTTGTTTCCGCCATGAGCCCTAACTTTTTTACCCTGAACAACCTGTTCAATATTCTCCAGCAGACGTCGGTGAACGCCATCATGGCCGTTGGCATGACCTTGGTCATTCTGACCTCGGGCATCGATTTGTCAGTGGGTTCACTGCTGGCATTGACGGGGGCTGTTGCGGCTTCCATCGTTGGGCTGGAGGTCAATGCGCTGGTGGCTGTGTTTGGTGCGCTGGCGTTGGGGGCGCTGATTGGTGCGGGTACCGGCGTCATTGTCTCCAAAGGTAAAGTGCAGGCGTTTATTGCTACGCTGGTCATGATGCTGTTACTGCGCGGCGTGACGATGGTCTATACCAACGGCAGCCCGATTAATACCGGCTTTTCCGATGTGGCGGATGCTTTTGGCTGGTTTGGCATCGGTCGTCCACTGGGGATTCCGACACCAATCTGGATCATGGCTATCGTGTTCGCAGTGGCCTGGTACATACTGCACCACACACGCCTTGGACGCTATATCTATGCGCTGGGCGGCAATGAATCTGCTACCCGTTTGTCCGGTATCAGCGTTGATAAAGTCAAAATTATTGTCTATTCCCTGTGTGGGCTGCTGTCTGCTCTGGCGGGAATTATCGAAGTTGCACGTTTGTCCTCTGCACAGCCGACGGCGGGGACAGGCTATGAGCTGGATGCTATCGCGGCTGTAGTATTGGGCGGCACCAGTCTGGCCGGAGGAAAAGGGCGTATCGTTGGTACGTTGATCGGCGCACTTATCCTTGGTTTCCTCAACAATGGACTGAATTTATTAGGTGTTTCTTCTTACTACCAAATGATCGTTAAAGCAGTCGTCATTTTGCTAGCGGTTCTGGTAGATAACAAAAGCAGTAAATAACCTTCATTCACACAGGAATTGAGTTATGAATATGAAAAAGCTGGCTACTCTGGTTTCCGCTGTTGCGCTGAGCGCGACTGTCAGTGCTAATGCCTTGGCCAAAGATACGGTTGCTCTGGTGGTTTCTACGCTGAATAACCCGTTCTTTGTTTCAATGAAAGAGGGTGCGCAGAAAGAAGCCGATAAACTGGGTTACGAGCTGATCGTGCTGGATTCTCAGAATAACCCAGCGAAAGAACTGGCTAACGTTCAGGATTTGACGGTACGTGGAACCAAAGTTCTGCTGATCAACCCGACCGATTCTGATGCGGTCGGTAATGCGATTAAAATGGCGAACCAGGCCAAGATCCCTGTTATTACACTGGACCGCGTTGCCAGCAGTGGTGAAGTGGTGAGCCACGTGGCTTCTGATAACGCCTTCGGTGGTAAAGTGGCTGGTGACTTCATTGCCAAGAAATTGGGTGAAGGCGCGAAAGTGATTCAACTGGAAGGCATCGCCGGAACGTCTGCCGCGCGCGAGCGTGGGGCAGGTTTCATGAAATCTGCTGAGAAAAATAAATTCGCTATGCTGGCCAGCCAACCGGCTGACTTCGATCGTACTAAAGGGCTAAACGTGATGCAGAACCTGCTGACCGCGCACCCTGACGTTCAGGCCGTATTTGCTCAGAACGATGAAATGGCGTTGGGTGCACTGCGTGCACTGCAAACCGCAGGCAAAACAGATGTGCTGGTTGTCGGCTTTGACGGCACGCAGGATGGTGTGAAGGCCGTTGAGTCAGGTAAGCTGGCGGCAACGGTTGCTCAGCGTCCTGATCAGATCGGTGTGATCGGTATCGAAACGGCGGCGAAAGTGCTGAAAGGTGAAAAACCTCAGGCCATCATTCCGGTTGACCTGAAGCTGGTAGCAAAATAATTAAAGAATAAAGCAGGGCTCGCGCCACCCGCTTGTGGTGGCGCATTATTAACGTAGCGGGATTCGACACAATGAAAACGGGTAAGCTGGTGGTGCTGGGCAGTATTAATGCTGACCATATTCTCAATCTTGAGCAATTTCCCCGTCCAGGCGAAACGGTGATCGGTGAGCAATATAGCGTTGCTTTCGGTGGGAAAGGTGCCAATCAGGCCGTTGCCGCTGGTCGAAGCGGTGCAGACATCGCCTTTATTGCCTGCGTTGGAGAAGATGATATTGGCACCCGTATTTGCCAGCAGCTATCCAAGGACAATATTGATGTTTCCGCCGTCGAGGCTATCTCCGAGGAAACAACCGGCGTTGCGCTGATTTTTGTTAACGCCGACGCTGAGAATATGATCGCAATTAACGCCGGCGCGAATGCGGCCGTGACGCCTGATTACCTTCACCGTCATCAGCAACACATTATGGATGCTTCCGCGTTGCTTATGCAGCTTGAGTCGCCGTTAGAAACGGTTCTCGCAGCAGCCAAACTGGCGCATGAATACCAGACGAAAGTGATTCTTAACCCCGCTCCTGCGCGTGAACTGCCTGATGAGTTGTTGTCGCTGGTCGATATGATCACGCCGAATGAAACCGAAGCGCAGTTCCTGACGGGAATTACCGTTGAGACGGAAGACGATGCGGCTCGCGCAGCACAGATTTTGCACGGTAAAGGCATTGAAACGGTTCTCATCACATTGGGTAGTCGTGGTGTATGGTTAAGTGAAAACGGTCAGGGGCAGAGAATTCCGGGATATCGCGTAAAAGCTGTGGATACTATCGCCGCCGGAGACACGTTTAATGGCGCGCTCGTTACCGCGTTGCTGGAAAATAAGCCCATGTCCTCCGCCGTAAAATTTGCCCATGCGGCAGCGGCGATAGCGGTGACTCGCCGCGGTGCTCAGCCCTCTGTCCCATGGCGTGAAGAGATCGACGCATTTTTGCAAACCCAGGGGTGATCTTTGGCCACCATGAAAGATGTCGCCCGTCTTGCGGGCGTTTCTACGTCTACTGTATCCCACGTTATCAATAACAATCGCTTTGTCAGCGATACCATTCGCGAAAAAGTGATGAAGGCCGTTGAGGATCTCAACTATGCGCCGTCTGCACTGGCCAGAAGTCTGAAAATAAACCAGACCCGCACCATCGGCATGTTGCTCACTGCCAGTAATAACCCGTTCTATGCCGAAGTGGTTCGTGGCGTAGAGCGTTGCTGTTATGAGCGAGGCTATAGCCTGATTCTGTGCAACACCGAAGGCGATCGCGACAGAATGAGCCATAGCCTTGAAACGCTCTTGCAAAAGCGGGTCGACGGCGTACTGTTGATGTGCACCGAAAGCCATCGCCCTTTGCCCGAAATGATGAGCCGCTATCCTTCTATACCTATGGTCATGATGGATTGGGCTCCCTTTGAAGGCGTCATAGATGTCATTAAAGATAATTCTCTGCTCGGTGGCGAGATCGCAACCAATTATCTCATCTCGCGCGGTTATAAAAAGATAGCCTGCATTGCGGGGCCGAAAGATAAAACGACAGCCTATAACCGACTGGAGGGCTATCGGCAGGCGATGCAGCTCGCTGGTCTACCCGTTCCCACTGATTATGAAATTTTCGGCGATTTTGAATTTGAAACGGGTTATCGCGCTATGCAGCAGTTATTAGCGCTGGAAGATAAGCCAGAAGCCGTGTTCACCAGTAATGATGCGATGGCTGTTGGTGTTTACCATGCGCTTTATCAGGCAGGACTTTCGATTCCTCAAGATATGGCGGTTGTGGGTTACGATGATATTGAACTGGCTCGCTATATGTCCCCACCTCTTACAACGGTTCATCAACCTAAAGATGAACTTGGCGAACTGGCGGTTGATACACTCTTGTATCGTCTGGAACATCCTAATACCGAGCCGAATGTATTGGTGCTGACGCCTGAATTAATGGTGCGCCAGTCTGTTAGGTGAGGATTTCGCCCAATTAGCGGCGAAAAATCGGGCATAACGGCGTCTTTTAATGCGCTTTGCTGAAAAAATCCCCACTCGATAATTTTTTTGCATTTAACGCTTGTCAGGCGGCGAGAA
>NZ_JACDRR010000024.1 GCF_013449375.1 Pectobacterium sp. CFBP8739
CTATTTGGCGAAGTTATTTAACGCCAAGGGTGAATTAAAAGAAGATAGCACCTCCGGTGAGGTTTATATTGAACGAGAGTTATCGCTGGGGCTGGCTCCACTGATTGGGATAAAAATGACGCTGGATCTGCTCCAGGCATTTGCTGCCTGGTATCACGCAGATGTTCTTCTGGCGGCAGTCCGCGAAGGATTGATGTCTCAGGAGCAGGCTTATCAAGAAGGTCGTAACGCCGCATTTTTCGGGATGAAATTTTGGTTGGTGGCAGAGGGAGATCTCAACTTCACGCTGGCATTTAAATCAGACGCCAAAAATGAGTGGGAATGGCAAAAAGACGAATCAGCAGAAGCCACGCTCACACTGACCACGGAAGCGAATGTCCGAGCGGGTGTCCGATTTTATATCGCAGAGGGCGCACTGGAGGTTGGTGGAAAGGCGGTAGCAAAAGGATGTTTGGGGTTACATGCGCCTACAAAAGATAAGCTGGATTTGGTATTTTACCACGAAGGCATAACGGCGAAGGTTTATGTGAATTATACGGTAAATATATCTCAAGGAACAGGAACTAGTTCAAATGAAGATGGGGGAGTTTTTGGAAATTCTTCCAGTGATTCAAAAGTGGAAAAAAGTAATAATGCAAAAAAGGAGTGGGTCATTCATGATAAATTGGAAAAAAACAAATCAGAGTGTAAATTCAGTATTATTTAATCATGTTATTACTTTTTTGTTGATTGCTGTTTTTCCAGTGGAGGCGAAAGAAATGAGTAATGAGAAATACCTATTTTCTTTTAAGTCGCACAAAAGCTCTTGTATTTTAAGAGTTAACTCACTTCCTGCTGTAGATACAGGGCATGCTGAACAAGGTACAATGTCCGCAGGATTTAATCTGACGGCATTTTTAGAAAATGGAAATAATGATATCGAATTACTAATGGGACCACAGGATCATAAAGATCCCAAGACTTTATATCCAGATTCTTCCTGTCAGGTGATAGTCACTAAGGATACCGAGACAACCAGTACAGAGATCGCCAATTTTAAATTAAGTGTGAATGAGAAAGGCGAGATTACGGCGAGTGAATCAGTCAATACGGCCAATAGCGCCACCGTGTTTGAAGGCTATACCCAGAATGAACAAGACTACGGCTTCTATAAAATCAGAGGGAGTCTGAAAGCCACTGGTTTGCCCCGCTGGGCGTGGGTCAATGCCACACCTGTAACGGAAAATGATTTGCCAAAAATCAAGCTGGCTTATACGGATATTTGGATGATGATGAAGGACCGTGATATTGAAGGATTGAAAAAAACCTCACAAATATCGAATCAAGAAATGGCTTTTGCAGAAGGGGCTACAACGGGGATGATGTTTATTTCAACCGATTTTCCTCAGCATGTGATTGATAAGAAATTTACTCCCCTTCCGATTGAATGGAATAAATATAAAATCATAAAATATCGTGATGGTCGATTATTTCGTCTAGGTGTTGGTTATTATCAAAACTCACCACTTCGCTTTATAAATAGCAGTGGGGAAATAGTTTTCTCTTACAATCCTTATTTCTCTATAATTGATGGTAAGGTGACGTTGGTAAGGTGATTTAGGCTAATTATTCTGGAATAAATAATTTTTTATTTATTTTTTAACGGACGAATTAAAAAATGGGTAACGCAGTTAAATTAGGCGATAGCGATACTGGGCATGGTAGTCATCCGCCGACATCTGTCATGGCAGGTTCATCCACGGTTAAGGTGGATGGTTTACCTTTGGCTCGGCAAGGCGATCCTTTGGTTCCCCATGGTCATGCGCGGAGTATTAGCGGTGGTTCATCGAGTGTATTTATTGATGGTAAACCCGCAGCGAGAACGGGGGATGGGGTGAGTTGTGGTGGCGTGCTGATTGGCGGGGGAAGTGTGAATATAGGCTGATATATCTATCCTATTTCAGTTGTTATTCAGATATTTTCTCCAGAGAAGGCGCGAAAGTGGCATTTCTGGTTTGATTGATTTCATGGATAAGTTTACTTAACAGATTGAATCAACTCAATTTCAGGCGGGTGTTGCATAATTGCAGCCCCGCTTTTTTATGAAAATAGCGATTTTTATCTGTCTATTTTTTCATCGGATATGAGTGGGCACTCGCATGCACACAATATTTGTGTGGTTTATTTATAACCTAAAATAGATGACTTCCTATCAATTAATGATATTTCAATAGACCATTTATTGAAATAATTTATCACTAACGCAAACTTTCAGAATAATTGCGCATTCTGCGCAACTTCTTGCTCACTTTCTGGTGTAAATCACTTTTTGCGCAATAAATGCCGTTTTTTCGCGAGGTCTGCGCAACTTCTTGCTCAAATTTTGCTTAAAGAAAATTTGAGTTAAGGAAATATCCTTTTAAAACATAAAGATAAAAACTGGCATGTGAATTGCTATACAGGATGGGACGTTACTAAACACGTTTAACAAAACTCATTCTGTTCAACAACAAGGAGCAAGACTATGCCAACTCCATGCTATATCAGCATCGAAGGTAAAACTCAGGGCAACATTACCGCGGGTGCTTTCACTTCTGATTCTGTCGGCAATATCTACGTGCAGGGTCACGAAGACGAAATGCTGGTACAGGAATTCAAACACATCGTCACCGTACCAACCGACCCACAGTCTGGTCAGCCGTCTGGCCAACGCGTACACAAGCCGTTCAAATTCACCGTCGCGCTGAACAAAGCCGTTCCGCTGATGTACAACGCCCTGGCGTCTGGCGAAATGCTGCCGACCGTGACCCTGAAATGGTACCGCACGTCGGTTGAAGGTAAGCAGGAGCATTTCTTCTCTACTGTGCTGACCGATGCCACCATCGTTGACATCGACTGCAAAATGCCACACTGCCAGGATCCATCCAAACTGGATTACACCCAACTGATTGAAGTGTCACTGGCTTACCGCAAAATTGACTGGGAGCACACCGTCGCCGGAACGTCCGGCTCTGATGACTGGCGTGCACCGGTCGAAGCGTAATTCCCACCGAACCCGGGCTTGCCCCGGGTTTTCTGCGTTTTTCTTAACGTGATGCTTTATCAACATGAACTGTGGTGTGAGCAGACTCAGACCACAACTCAGGTTTTCATTTTCATCAGGATAGCGCCGTGCCGCTCCGGGAAACCCGAGGCGTGCGGTAGCCATGG
>NZ_JACDRR010000025.1 GCF_013449375.1 Pectobacterium sp. CFBP8739
GCAAAACCCCGCCGAAGCGGGGTTTTATGATGAAGGGAGTTGACCGTTAAGCCGGGTTCTGTCGTGGACAGTCATTCATCTAGGCCAGCAATCGCTCACTGGCTCAAGCAGCCTACCCGGGTTCAGTACGGGCCGTACCATGTGAACCCCTATTTGGCCTTGCTCCGGGTGGAGTTTACCGTGCCACGAACTGTTGCCAGTCGCGCGGTGCGCTCTTACCGCACCCTTTCACCCTTACCTGATCCCACTTGCGTGAGCCATCGGCGGTTTGCTCTCTGTTGCACTAGTCGTAGGCTTGCGCCTCCCAGGCGTTACCTGGCACCCTGCCCTATGGAGCCCGGACTTTCCTCCCCTCCACCTGTCTCCCCCGAAAGGGACGGCAGTGAAGCGGCGACTGTCTGGTCAACTCCGGCGCGGATAATAGGGCAAATTGTCCTACTTGTCATCCCCCGATTCACCGCTATCGCCTTCTTGCTCCAGCCCATAGCGATAAAGCGCGTTTTTCTTCACGCCGTGAATTTCAGCCGCCAATGCAGCCGCCTTCTTCAGCGGCAGCTCAGCACGCAATAGCGCCAGCGTGCGCAGCGCTTCTGCCGACAGCGCGCTGTCATCAACCTGATGACCTTCCACAATCAGCACCATTTCCCCTTTACGCCGATTCTCATCTTCTTTCACCCAGGACAACAGTTCGCCCACAGGCGCGCCGTGAATCGACTCCCAGGTTTTGGTGATTTCACGCGCGAGCACCACATAGCGCTCGGCCCCCAGTACGTCGCTAATGTCCTGTAGGCTATCCAAAAGACGATGGGTGGATTCGTAAAAAATCAGCGTACGAGGTTCTTCCCCCAAATCGCGTAGCGTATCTTTACGCGCCTTGGTCTTGGCAGGCAGGAAACCTTCGTAGCAAAAGCGATCGGATGCCAGACCGGAGGCGGAGAGCGCCGTTATCGCCGCGCACGCGCCCGGCAGCGGCACCACGCGAACGCCAGCCTCACGGCAGCGCCGAACCAAATGGTAACCTGGATCATTAATCAGCGGCGTACCCGCATCTGAAACCAGCGCGATGCTTTGCCCTGACTGCAATTTAGCCAGTAACACATCCGCTTTTTGTTGTTCATTGTGATCGTGTAATGCGAACAGTCGCGCATTAATCGCAAAATGTTGTAACAGCAGACCGGTATGGCGGGTATCCTCTGCGGCGATCAGATCAACGCTCGCCAATACCGCCAGCGCACGCTGCGTGATGTCGCCCAGATTACCGATTGGCGTAGGGACAATGTAGAGGGTAGATGCAGAAATGTCTGCTTGTTGGTCTTGATTCATTGTTTCATCCGGGTTGCCGATTTAATATTGAGCATCTTTAAAAAAAATCACTGGATACAGTATGCTTCCCTTTCATTTCGTCCGTACCCAGGCAGGGCGTGTTATCCCTGTTTTGTTAGCGGCACTGTTTCTCGCAGGCTGTCCAAGTCACGCCCCGCAGAGCCCACCACCTGCGGTTCAGAGCAAAGCCGACGCCTCATCCGATTATTATCTGCAACAGATGCAGCAAAGTAGCGATAATAACAAGGCTGACTGGCAATTACTTGCTATTCGTTCCCTGTTACAGGAAGGGAAAGCCCCTCAGGCAAGCCAGCAGTTCAACGCGCTGCCAGAAAAATTGAGCGCGGCGCAAAAACAAGAACAGCAGCTACTCAGCGCAGAACTGTCCGTCGTCCAAAACAACATGGATGCCGCCAAGGCAGCACTGAGCCAGCTTGATGTGGGCGCGCTTTCCGATCAGCAGAAACAGCGCTATTACCAGGCGCAGATCAAAACCGCACAAGGGCGCCCTTCCATTGAGCTGCTCCGCGCCTATATCGCTCAAGAGCCGCTGCTGAAAGGCGACGAACATCAGAGCAATCTCGATCAGACCTGGCTGATGTTGACGCAAATGTCACCGCAGGAGTCCAGCTCGCTGTTGATTAATGCGAATGAAAATGTGCTGCAAGGTTGGGTCGATCTGCTCAATAATTATCAGGACAACCGGACTTCTCCCGATCAATTAAAGAGTGCGATTCAGGACTGGCAGACCCGTTACCCGCATCACCCTGCGGCGAAAACGCTGCCTACGCAGTTGAATCAGGTACTCAACTACCAGCAGTCATCGGTGAACAGCATCGCGCTGTTGTTACCACTTAACGGTCAGGCGCAGGTGTTCGCTAATGCCATTCAGCAAGGCTTTAACGCGGCCAAGAACGGTCAGATAGCCACCGTACCCGTATCCGCGCCGACTGCACCTTCAGCGGACGCTGCGCAGGACGGACAGGTAGCCCCATCATCCGATGGTCAGAATGCCCAATCGCCCGCGCCATACAGCAATCAGGCGGCAGCCTCTCCGGCATCCGCACCAGAATCACAGGCAACGAGCGCTGGGCTGTCCAGCTCGCTCCCAGTCAAAGTGTATGACACCTCTTCACAGCCGCTGGCGAATATTCTCACACAGGCACAGCAAGATGGCGCATCGCTGGTCATCGGTCCACTGCTGAAAAATGAAGTGGATCAGTTGGCAAACAGCCAATCACCGCTGAATATTTTGGCATTGAACCAGCCGGAACACGTCGAGAATAGCCCTAAGATCTGTTATTTCGCGCTTTCTCCGGAAGATGAAGCCAGAGACGCCGCAAAATTCATCCATCAGCAGGGTAAACAGCAGCCGCTGGTCTTGGCTCCTCGCGGTGCACTGGGTGACCGTATCGTCAACGCATTTGCTCAGGCCTGGAACCAGCAAAGTGGCACCAGCCCTCTGCAACAGCGCTTTGGCAACACGGCGGAGTTAAAACAGGCTATCAATAGCGGCGCAGGCTTAAGCCTGAGCGGTCAACCAGTTAGCGTGTTACAGCAGGCGCAGCCGGGTACCACCATCGGGGGCTTAACCATTCCGTCACAGGTTCAACCGACGGTCAGTTCATCCGTTAGTGGCAATATCGATGCGGTCTACATCATCGCAACGCCAGACGAACTGGCACTGATTAAGCCGATGATCGACATGCGTACCACCTCACGCGCACGTCCAGCGCTTTATGCCAGCTCACGTAGTTTCCAGGCTGGGTTAGGCCCTGACTTCCGCCTCGAAATGGAAGGTTTGCAGTTCAGCGATATCCCGCTGTTAGCAGGCGCGAACCCAGCACTGATGCAACAGGTCAGCAGCCAGTTTAAAAACGATTACTCGTTAGTCCGCCTGTATGCCATGGGGATGGATGCCTGGACGCTCGCCAGCCACTTTGGTGAAATGCGCCAGATTCCGGGTCACCAGATTCCCGGCGCAACGGGGATGCTAAGTTCAGGGGCGGATTGCACCATCAATCGGCAGTTAACCTGGCAGCAATATCGCCAGGGCCAGTTGGTGCCGGTTCTCTGAACCAGCGAGCCGCTGGCGCAGTTTATGAACAACAGGCTCGGCGTTATCTTGAACGCGCGGGTCTGACCTTCGCCGCCGCAAATGTTACGCTACGCGGCGGTGAGTTGGATTTAATTATGCGTGACCGTCATATCTGGGTGTTTGTTGAAGTACGCTATCGGCGTAACGCTCATTTTGGCGATGCGGCAGCCAGCGTCACCCGACGCAAACAGCAGCGGTTGCTGCACACCGCTGCTGTGTGGTTGGCACAGCGAGGCGCCAGTTTTGACACGGTAGACTGCCGTTTTGACGTGCTGGCCATTACGGGCGATCGCTTCGATTGGATCCCGAACGCCTTTGCCGCACAGGGATAATTCATCCTTATGAATTTTAATTTACGTAGGTTAACTCAACGTGCTGGATAGAATAAAAGTTTGTTTTACCGAGAGTATTCAAACGCAGATTGCAGCGGCAGAAGCCTTGCCAGACGCTATTTCCCGTGGCGCGATTGCGATGGTGCAGTCCCTGCTGAACGGCAACAAAATTCTGTGCTGTGGCAACGGAACATCAGCCGCCAATGCACAGCATTTTGCCGCCAGCATGATTAACCGCTTCGAGGCGGAACGCCCTAGCTTACCGGCTATCGCACTTAATGCGGATAATGTGGTCTTAACTGCGATAGCAAACGACCGCTTGCATGAAGAGGTCTATGCCAAACAAGTTAGAGCATTAGGTCAGACAGGCGACGTATTACTGGCTATTTCAACCCGTGGCAACAGCCGCGATATTGTTAAAGCCGTAGAGTCTGCCGTTACTCGCGACATGACGATTGTCGCTCTGACTGGCTATGATGGCGGAGAACTGGCTGGGCTGCTCGGGCCACAGGATGTAGAGATTCGCATCCCGTCACACCGCAGCGCCCGTATTCAGGAAATGCACATGCTGACAGTAAATTGCCTGTGCGACTTGATTGATAACACACTTTTTCCACACCAGAACGATTGAAGGAGCACTACATGAGGATAAGTTCTGTATTTGCCGTGCTGTCTATCGCCCTGCTGCTACAAGGCTGTGTCGGGGTTGTTGCTGTTGGCAGTGCCGTGGCGACCAAAACAGCCACAGATCCGCGTACTGTTGGCACTCAGGTTGACGATGGTACACTGGAAGTCCGCGTGACGAATGCAATCAGCAAAGACGAGCAACTGAAAAAAGAAGCCCGTATTATTGCGACGGCTTATCAGGGGAAAGTCTTGTTAACAGGACAAGCGCCGAACACAGAAATGGCAAACCGGGCTAAGCAAATTGCCCTCGGCGTGGAAGGTGCAGCCGAAGTCTACAACGAAATACGCCAGGGCACTCCAGTCTCAATGGGAACCGCTTCTATGGATACTTGGATTACCACCAAGGTTCGCTCACAGATTCTGGCAAGCGACACGGTTAAATCCTCTAACGTAAAAGTCACCACGGAAAACGGCGAAGTCTTCCTGTTAGGCTTAGTAACACAGCGTGAAGGCACTTCCGCCGCAGAAATCGCCAGTAAAGTTGGCGGTGTGAAGCACGTAACAACGGCCTTCACCTACCTGCAATAACGCGTTATCTCTTTAATTCGTTTGTCTTTTAAAAAACAAAAACCGCTGATGAAAACATCAGCGGTTTTTTATCTCGATTCGACGGGCGCGTACCGTCGCTCGGTGGAATCAGGGTACAACCGAATTACGGTGTGGCCGGATTCAGCAGCCAGAGCGTGCGGCGGGTTTCAACGCTGATATAGCTCGGTTCTTTATCGCGTTTGCCCACAGCCCCAGTAAGTAATTCCGTAAAACCCGCCTGTTTGATTTGCGTCTGATAACGTGGCGCTTTTACACCTCGCTCCGCCTGTAATAACAGCGGAATAAGGCGGCTGCTTTGTCTGTCCATCGTCTTGCGCGGCCACGTCTTATTTTCATCCAGATACGGTGCCATAAAATCCAGCGCCTTTATCACACTGCTTCCCTTCGGCGTGTGGTATTGCCAAATATTATCCCCAACGCGGGACGCCAGAATAGCCATATCCGTTATCGCCTGAAGGTTGAAGTAGCTGTAATGGAAAGATCGCGTGCGTGCCAGCTCCTCAGGCTGAGAACCATCGGGCTGCAACTGGTGATCCAGTTTTTCCCGCTGCAATTGCGCCATGGATTTCACCACGTCGATTTTGCCCAGATACCAGGCAATGCCCGCCACCTGTACGGTATACCAGCTACCGTGGTTGTTCTGAGCCGTTGCCTCTTTTTTCCCCAGTTTGCTGGTTTGCAGCCAGTGCAAATAATCGCTCATCCATTTCTGCATCTGCTGCTCATCCTGCGTCGTCCAGCTCGGAGCGTGACGCAGCATAATCAGGGAATCGACAATGCGGGTGGAGAAATAGCGTCCGTCCAACACACCCGACCCTCTGCCCAGTGCAATGCCCGGCACGCCTTGCGCGAAATCGAGATTAGGGTTCATGCGCGTAGCGGGGTCGATAAACCAGGTACGGATCATCGAGATGGCCTTATCGGCATAAGCCTGTTTACCAGAGAAATACCACGCCAACGTCAATGCCTGCGTTTGGGCGGTAAATTTTGCCAGTCTAACGCCGTCCGTCTCCTCATCCTTGCTAGCAGGGTTTACCTGCCCATCACGACGAATCCAGGGCAAACCATCAACTTTGTCGGGATCGGGCCACCAGTAGGCGCTGAGGCTCAAATAATCATGCTTTGAACCACTAGGAGGCGTGGATCTTTTTTCCGTCACGCTAGGGTTATCAATTTTCAGTGCACGATCGGCTTCTGAAATGAGCTGCTCGTACGCCATGCGCGTCTGCGGCTTTTCTGTTTTCTGCTCTAGCTGCTGTTTTACCGAGGATAACTGAGGCTGCGGCAAGAAGGCGTAGGGATTATCGGAGGGGGACGTTTTAGGCTCCGCATCCGCACGGGCAACGGAAGCCACACAACACAATGCGACCAGTAAACCTGACCAATAACGTAACCGCATACTTTCTCCTGATGTCGAAAACACGACCGTTAACGCAAAAATTTCTCGGTATAGTAACGAACAATACGGGTTAATTCAGATTGTTAGCCCGCAAAAATGCATCGCCGCCCATCTGACGCATCTGGCGTAAAATCCATTGCTGGCGTTGAATAACATAGCCGGAGGGCGCAGTGGCGCGAAAGCGAATGGGGTTTGGTAACACCGCTGCCAGCAAAGCGGATTCGCTGGCCGTCAGCCTGCTGGCTGGTTTGTTGAAATAACGCTTGGCAGCGGCCTCTACACCAAAGATACCAGGGCCAAATTCGGCGATATTCAGATACACGGTCAGAATCCGCCGTTTTGTCCAGACCAGCTCAATCCCGGTGGTAATTCCCGCTTCAAGCCCCTTACGCACCCAGCTACGCCCGTCCCACAAGAACAGGTTTTTCACCATCTGCTGCGAGAGCGTAGAAGCACCACGAATCCGCTGCGTGTTGCGCTCGTTGTGCTTTAATGCCTGCTCAATCGCATCCAAATCGAAGCCCCAATGATCAGGGAATTTTTGGTCTTCCGCCGCTATTACCGCCAGCGCCATTTCTGGAGCAATCTCCTCCATAGAAACCCAGTCAGAATGGGCAACATAGGAGAATTCGCCTTTCAGCCATGCGCTGATCTGCCTGTCTACCATCACTGCGGAGAAGGGTACGGGCAGGAAAGAGAACAGCAGGATACCAGCCAGCCACGCACCAATGACGACCAACACACTGCGAACAATCAGGCGCTTCAGCCACGTTAGTAAGCCTCCACGCCCTCGGTTCCACCTCATTCGGTGAGATCCAAAACGCGGGCCACGAGCTTATCAATCCCTTTTGCCGCTTCGCTGATGGAGTTAGCCAGCATGTAGGCCGGTGTCGTCACGATTTTATGTTCCGCATCAACTACGATATCATCGACCGGACAAACAACATGGATACCGCCCATCTCTTCGACTGCCTCAGCGGTGTCAATATCGTTACCAATGGTTACGCGAACAGGTTCACCCAAAATCTTCGGCAACAGCGCAGGTGAGATGCAAATAAAACCAATTGGTTTATTTTGCTTATAAATTTCCTGTGTGAGCAATTGCAGAGTTTCATCAATCTGACATGCCGTTCCCTGCATCGCAAAGTCACTTAAATTTTTCGCGGCGCCAAAACCACCCGGCACAATCAGCGCATCTAAATCTTGTGCATTCGCTGTAGAAAGGGGCTGGATTTTTCCTCTGGCGATCCGTGCCGATTCTGCTAAAACGTTGCGATTCTCACCAGTTACGTCACCCGTCAGGTGATTAACTACCTGTAATTGCGGCTTATCTGGTGCAAAGCAAACCGCTTGTGCGCCCGCGCGATCCAGCGCAAGTAACGTCAACACGGCTTCATGAATCTCGGAACCGTCATAAACACCACAGCCACTAAGGACAATGCCGACTCGTTTCATCATCTTTTCCTTCATTTCATTACATCAACTAATTGATTTTTTAATTGACAAACACTAATCTACATCACACATTTTAATGATTCTTGTAACAAACATTTCTACATTTGCTATTTTGTTGCTTGATGAAGATGTACAGTAGTGAGGTTTTAATCACTGTTGTAGATGTACTTAGTAGAGACTAAGCTCTGCTTAGAAACACCGTTACGTTAGAAACATCGTTACGTTAGAAACATAGTTAAGACACGAATATCCGCACTTGCGAGTTTACAAAACCTGAAATCTAAATGCAGGTGCATGTTTTCCCTGGTGTTGGCGCATAATTCGCGCACCCCAGCTTCGGCTGGGGTCATTTTTTTCTACCGTATGAAGGCGTGAAAAACCTCGCATTCCCCGCCCTCTTTACTCGTAAACCCTGTTCAATCTGCCGCCTTTTTGCATGATATCGCATGAGACGAAAAAAATTCCCCAACCGTTTTACTCGCCACGTCCCTGTGGCCGCAACAGAACGTATCAGGATTCTTTTTCCGCTTTTGCCACCCAGTCTCGCAGTACCTGAACGTCGTGACGCCAGTCGTGCTTAAGTTCATCGACCCATTCCTGCACGTTATCCCACCATGCTGGTAACGATGAAGTCTGAATCTGCTGGGCGACCTGCTGCAAATGCCGTAACCCGACGGAACCCGCTGCCCCTTTGATTTTGTGCCCTTCTTCCGTGATGCCTTTCTGGTCACGCGCCGTCATGTTGGAATCCAGAATCGCCAGATAGCTCGGCATCATCTGTTCAAACATCTCCAGGCTCTGATGAATCAATTTCGGCCCCACTAAATCCAGATACTGTTCCAGCATCGGGATATCCAACAGATCTTCTTCTGCTTTTGTCATTTCATCACCTTCCTCCACCGCCAGTTCTTCCGTCCACACCGTGTGAGTATCCCAGAATTGTTTGATGACAGCCGTCAGAGCCGGCACCGATAGCGGTTTGCTGAGCACGTCATCCATACCCGCATCCAAATATTCGCGTTTATCTTTCAGCACGTTCGCCGTCAGCGCCACCAGCGGTGGCAGGCTGCGGTTGCCATAACGCGAACGCAACTGACGCGCGACGTCCAGTCCGGTCATATCCGGCAATTGAATATCGAGCAGCACCAGATCGAACTCATCGGGGTCGAACATATCCAGCGCTTCCTGCCCAGTCATGGCGACATCCACGCTATTGCCCAACTTTTCCAGCACCGAACGCGCGACGACCACGTTCAGTTCGATATCTTCCACCAGCAGGACGTGCAGCGCCGGTAACGGCAAATCATCATCGTCGTCCTGCCCGCTTCCTGCTTCATCGACGCTCGGCGCAATGACCGTCAGGGTAAAGCAGGAACCCTTGCCTTGCGTGCTGGAAACCTGGATATCGCCACCCATGTTCTGCGCCAGACGCTTCGATACGGCAAGACCGATTCCCGTCCCTGTCGCTGGCTTGCCGCCATGCTGGTCTTTGACCTGATAATACATGGCGAAGATTTTTTCCAGCTCATCCGCTGGAATCCCCATCCCAGAATCTTCCACTTCAAAGCGCAGGCGATCGCCTTTTTCATGCCAGACGCGCACCACAATTTCGCCTTTTTTGCCGTTCTCACCTTTCGGCGTGAATTTCACCGCGTTACTAAGGAGGTTCCACAGAATCTGCCGCAAGCGTGTGCCGTCAGTAATGACTTTCTGCGGCAAAGGCTGATGCTGATCCATAATCAGCTTCAGGCCTTTCGGTTCCGCCAGCAGGCCGCCGAGGTTCTCCAGATCCACCAGAAAACCGGTGAAATCGATCGGCTGGTTATCCAGTTGCACCTTGCGGCGCTCCTGTTTGTCCATCTCAATCACGTCGTTAAAGATATTGCCCAGCGTAATCGCGCTGACGTGGATGGTTTTCAGGTATTTTTGCTGTTCAGGATCAAGTTGCGTATCCAGCAGGATGCGACTTAACCCAACAATGCCATTAAGCGGCGTACGAAGCTCGTGGCTGATGGTTGAGATAAAGGTGGTCTTGTCCCTACTGGCGTTCTCTAACGCGTCCTGATAACGCTTACGCTCCGTTATATCGCGTCCAAATCCCATCAACCCGTGACGTTTACCCATCCGGTCATAAAACGGCACCTTGCGCAGCTCAAAACAGGCTTTACGGCCATCGGGATACACCAGCCACTGTTCATAAGTCAGAGAAACGTTGTGGCGGAACACTTTTTCGTCCGTCTCCATCACTTTCTCGGCAATATCGGGGGAGTAAACATCCTGCGGCGTCAGGCCAATAAGTTGCTTCTGGCTTTTGCCCACCAGCAGCTCCATCGCGCGGTTGCAGCCGGAGAATTCTTTATCTTCGTTACGGTAGTAAACCAAATCTGGTGAAGCATCGAGGAACGAACGCAGCAACGCCGACTGTTGCTCCAGCTCAATCTGCGCCTGTTCGCGGCGGGATATCTCGTCTTTGAGTCGGCTCATCACCAGCGCACGCGCGTCTTCGGCTTTGATACGGTCAGCGATTTCCTGATTGAGCTGCGCGATGTTCTCCTGAAGTTGCTCGTTCAGCTCCAGATCCCGATGGCGCATTTCTTCCAGCTTCGCTACCAGCTTCGACAGCCGCTGGCGCGACTCTTCGAGCTGTTCCACCACCACGGAGAGAAAATAAACGGCCCAGGGCGTAATCAACAACCCAAAGAAAATGGAACGGACGACGTCGATGTTCTCGACTTCTCCGCTGAGCAACAGGGTGACGGCCATTTGCACCACCATCGCCAGCAGCACCAACACCGAGGCCAGTAGCAGTGAAAAACGGACAAGCCCCAGTTTTACCATCAAATCAACATAGTATTGCGCCAACAGACGAATTTGCTTCATAGCGATTTCCCTTAGTCACCCACCCGCGCATCATAACGTAAAACGGCGGCTTATACGGTGCTGCCGCACAGATTCAGCCACCAATGCCCTGTGGCACATTACACATCAGCATAGCGATAGGGCGTGCCCAGCGCAGAACCCTGTACGCCATGCGTTTGTAGGTAGCGATCCAGTTCTACCATGCCCGTCCAGCGATTTTCACACCAGAGCGGGGCAAGCAGGGTGGGCCGGCGCGCGCTGGCGGAGATGCGATGATAGATCACCTCCGGCGGTGTATGGCGAATCATCTCTCCCGCCGTCTCCACGTAGCGCTCCAACGCCAGCTCGGGTAGCCTTCCCGCTCGCCAAGCTTTCGCCATCGTGCTGCCTTCCACGATATGGAGCGGATGCAGCTTAATGCCCTCCACGCCGGTCTCAACCACCTGCTCCAGCGTCGATAAGCAGCGCTGGGCGTCTTCTCCCGGTAAACCGACAATCAGATGGCTACACACCTTCAGACCGCGCGCACGTGCGCGGCGGGTGGTTTCCTGATAGCAGGCGAAGTCATGTCCGCGATTAATCCGGTGCAACGTTTTATTACACGCGCTTTGCAACCCCAGTTCGAGCCAGACCTCATAGCCCTGTTCGTGATAGCGAGACAATAAATCCAGCACCGCATCAGGCACACAGTCGGGGCGCGTGCCCACGCAAAGCCCCACCATTTCGGCCTGTTTCAGCGCTTCCTGATACATGCTTTCCAACACCTGAACCTCAGCATAGGTACTGGTATACGCCTGGAAATACGCCAGATAGCGTTTGGCACGGTTCACCTTTCCCGCCTGCGTTTCCAACTGCTGCGCGATGCTGCGTTGCTGCATCTGTTCATCGGCAAATGAAGCTACATTGCAGAACGTACAGCCGCCTCGCCCCAGCGTGCCATCGCGGTTTGGGCAATTAAACCCGCCGTGCAGCGTCAATTTGTGGATCTTCTCGCCATAGCGACGCTGAAGATTTCCGCCAAACATATTGATTAATTTTTGCAATTGCATATTCTAGCCTGCTCCCTTGAGGAACAGCAGACTACCTTTCTCTTGCCCCCTTCGCGATGACCGCGATCAATCACACACACCCCAACGAAATGCATTTTTATTCGCTTTTAGTGAAAATAAACTCACGTCGGTGCTAATTAATTTTTCTTATCCTCTATGTGCGCTTGATGAAAAGATGAAGCAATACTTAAAAATAGTTTCATGAAATCTAAAAGTAACCATATTCAGCATAATATGCTACAACGAAGAAATAATGCAGCATGGATAAGGGTTCTCGCGCTTTTGTATAGTGATACAGCTCACACTTCAATTAAACGACATAGTCATTTACCGAGATAGTTTTTCTAAAAAAATCATTATCTTTCATAGGTATAATTAAAAATTATCGTTTATCAGTACATTTTGCACAGGTATTTGACCTGAACAGGCTTTCTCGCTAATTTGGAAATCCGCTGGAAGCTTTCCTGACGGGTCCATGATTCGTCATATTTATGCAGTAAATGAAGACTCCCTCTAAAAACAAGTCATTTACCACTTGTGAGACCGTCACGAGAGGCCGAAGAAGAGAGCGTAATACTAGCCGCTCGACGCCACGGTGCTTTCTCGCAGTAGGTTGTGAGAGTCACACAGAGCCTGGGGAGGTTCACTAATATGTTGTACGATGCATCCCAAGAGAGAGATAACTGTGGTTTCGGATTAATCGCCCATATAGAAGGTGAGCCGAGCCACAAAGTAGTGCGTACCGCGATTCACGCGCTCGCACGTATGCAGCACCGTGGCGCAATCCTTGCTGACGGCAAGACTGGCGACGGCTGCGGTTTATTACTTCAGAAGCCCGATCGCTTCTTTCGTCTGGTGGCGGAAGAGCACGGCTGGCGTTTAGCCAAAAACTACGCCGTTGGCATGATGTTTCTCAATCAGGACGAAGATCTGGCTCGCGCCACCCGTCGGATTGTAGAAGAAGAGTTGCAGAACGAAACGCTGTCCGTATTAGGCTGGCGTGAAGTGCCGACCAATCCAGACGTCCTAGGGGAAATCGCCCTGTCGTCCATGCCGCGTATTGAGCAAATTTTCGTTAACGCCCCCGCTGGCTGGCGTCAACGTGATATGGAACGCCGTCTATTCATGGCGCGTCGCCGTATCGAAAAGCGTATCGAGGACAAAGAGTTCTACGTTTGTAGCTTCTCTAATTTGGTCACAATCTACAAAGGTCTGTGTATGCCGGCAGATCTGCCGCGCTTCTACCTCGATCTGGCCGATCTGCGTCTGGAATCTTCGATCTGTCTGTTCCACCAACGTTTCTCAACCAATACCGTACCCCGTTGGCCGCTGGCGCAGCCGTTCCGCTATCTGGCGCACAACGGCGAAATCAACACCATTGCCGGTAACCGCCAGTGGGCACGCGCGCGTGCTTACAAGTTCAAAACGCCGCTGATCCCAGATTTGCAGGATGCCGCGCCGTTCGTCAACGAAACCGGCTCTGACTCCAGCTCGCTGGATAACATGCTGGAACTGTTCCTGAGCGGCGGGATGGATATCATCCGCGCCATGCGCCTGCTGGTTCCGCCAGCCTGGCAGAACAACCCAGATATGGATCCGGAACTGCGCGCCTTCTTCGACTTTAACTCCATGCACATGGAGCCGTGGGATGGCCCTGCCGGTATCGTCATGTCCGACGGGCGCTATGCCGCCTGTAACCTGGATCGTAACGGCCTGCGCCCTGCGCGCTACGTCATCACCAAAGACAAGCTGATCACCTGCGCGTCTGAAGTCGGTATCTGGGATTATCAGCCGGATGAAGTGGTTGAAAAAGGCCGCGTTGGTCCGGGTGAACTGATGGTCATCGACACCCGCAGTGGCCGTATCCTGCACTCTGCTGAAACCGATGACGATCTGAAAAGCCGCCACCCTTACAAAGAGTGGATGGAGAAAAACGTTAAGCGTCTGGTGCCGTTTGAAGAGTTGCCAGACGATCAGGTCGGTAGCCGTGAATTCGACGATGAGCTGCTGGAGACCTTCCAGAAACAGTACGGTTACAGCAGCGAAGAGCTGGATCAGGTCATCCGCGTGCTGGGTGAGAACGGTCAGGAAGCTACGGGTTCGATGGGCGATGACACGCCGTTCGCCGTGCTGTCCAGCCGTCCACGCATCATTTATGACTACTTCCGTCAGCAGTTCGCGCAGGTAACCAACCCGCCGATCGACCCGCTGCGTGAAGCCCATGTGATGTCGCTCGCGACCAGCATTGGTCGTGAAATGAACGTGTTCTGTGAGGCGGAAGGTCAGGCTCACCGTCTGAGCTTTAAATCGCCGATCCTGCTTTACTCCGACTTCACACAGCTGACATCGCAGGATGAGCTGCACTATCGTGCTGTTATCTTGGATCTGACGTTTGATCCGTCGCAGCAATCGTTGCAACAGACGATCGAGAAGCTGTGTGACGAAGCAGAAAGCAAAGTCAGAGACGGTGCCGTTCTTTTGGTGCTCTCTGACCGCGGCATTAGCGAATCACGCTTGCCTGTCCCTGCGCCAATGGCCGTCGGTGCCGTTCAGCGCCGTCTGGTCGAAAAGAGCCTGCGTTGTGATGCCAACATCATTGTCGAAACTGCCAGCGCACGCGATCCGCACCACTTTGCCGTGCTGTTAGGTTTTGGTGCGACAGCGATCTACCCGTACCTCGCTTACGAAACGCTAGCGCGGATGGTGGATAACCGCACCATCGACAAACCTTATCGTGCCGTGATGTTGAACTACCGTAACGGCATCAATAAAGGCCTGTACAAGATTATGTCCAAAATGGGCATATCGACGATTGCGTCTTACCGCTGCTCCAAGCTGTTTGAAGCCGTGGGCCTGCACAAAGATGTATCGACGCAATGCTTCCTAGGCGTCGTCAGCCGCATTGGCGGGGCAAACTACAGCGACTTCGAACAGGATCTGCTGAACCTGTCCAAGCGCGCCTGGCTGAAACGCAAAACGCTGGAACAGGGCGGCCTGCTGAAATTTGTTCACGGCGGCGAATACCATGCTTACAACCCAGATGTTGTCACCACGCTGCAAACGGCGGTGAAAACGGGGGAATACAGCGATTACGAACAATACGCCAAGCTGGTTAACGAGCGTCCGGCGGCTACACTACGTGACCTGCTGGCGCTGAAGCCACAGGAAGGCGCAGCCATCGCGATCGACGACGTTGAACCTGCATCTGAAATGTTCAAACGCTTCGATACCGCAGCCATGTCTATCGGCGCACTGAGCCCTGAAGCTCATGAGTCGCTGGCTGAGGCGATGAACGGACTGGGCGGCTTCTCCAACTCCGGTGAAGGCGGCGAAGACCCCGCGCGTTACGGTACCAATAAAGTGTCCCGTATCAAGCAGGTTGCCTCTGGTCGCTTTGGTGTGACGCCAGCCTATCTGGTTAACGCCGATGTGATTCAGATTAAAGTGGCGCAGGGCGCGAAGCCGGGCGAAGGCGGTCAGTTACCGGGAGATAAAGTCACACCGTACATTGCCCGTCTGCGCTATTCCGTGCCAGGCGTGACGCTGATTTCACCACCACCGCACCACGATATTTACTCTATCGAAGATCTGGCACAGCTGATTTTCGATCTGAAGCAGGTCAACCCGAAAGCGATGATTTCGGTAAAACTGGTGTCCGAACCGGGCGTCGGAACGATCGCTACAGGTGTTGCCAAGGCGTATGCCGACCTGATTACCATCGCTGGTTACGACGGCGGTACCGGTGCCAGCCCATTGTCTTCCGTGAAATACGCGGGCTGCCCGTGGGAACTGGGTCTGGTAGAAACACAGCAAGCTTTAGTATCCAACGGTTTGCGCCACAAAATCCGCCTTCAAGTGGACGGTGGCCTGAAAACCGGTCTGGATATCGTCAAAGCAGCGATTCTGGGTGCGGAAAGCTTCGGCTTCGGTACCGGGCCAATGGTCGCGCTGGGCTGTAAATACCTGCGTATCTGCCACCTGAATAACTGTGCGACCGGCGTTGCCACGCAGGATGAGAAGCTGCGCCGCGATCACTACCACGGTCTGCCTGAGCGTGTGACCAACTACTTCCAGTTCATCGCACACGAAACTCGCGTGCTGATGGCAGAGCTGGGCGTCAGCCGTCTGGTCGATCTGATTGGTCGTACCGATTTGCTGGTTGAACTGGACGGTTTCAGCGCGAAACAGAATAAGCTGGATCTGTCGCCGCTGCTGCACGCTGCACAGCCTCAGCCGGGCAAAGCGCTGTACTGCACGGAAAGCAACCTGTCGTTCGATAAGGGCTTGCTGAACAAAGAGCTGCTGGCACAGGCACAGCCGCACATCGATTCGAAACAGGGCAAAGCGCTCTACTTCGATATCCGCAACACCGATCGCTCCGTCGGCGCGACGCTGTCCGGTGCGATTGCCGAGAAACATGGCGATCAAGGGCTGGCTGGCGATCCGATCAAAGCCTACTTCTCTGGTACCGCAGGGCAGAGCTTTGGCGTCTGGAACGCCGGCGGCGTGGAACTGAAATTAACCGGCGATGCCAATGACTACGTGGGCAAAGGCATGGCGGGTGGCAGCATCTCCGTGCGTCCTCCGGTGGGTTCCGCCTTCCGCAGCCACGAAGCCAGCATCATCGGTAACACCTGTCTCTACGGTGCGACTGGCGGTAAGCTGTTTGCCGCAGGCCGTGCGGGTGAACGTTTCGCCGTACGTAACTCCGGCTGTATCACCGTGGTAGAAGGCATCGGCGATAATGGCTGTGAATACATGACGGGCGGTATCGTCTGCGTACTGGGTCGTACCGGCGTGAACTTTGGCGCAGGCATGACCGGCGGGTTCGCCTACGTGCTGGATGAAGACGGTGAATTCCGCAAACGTGTTAACCCAGAACTGGTGGAAGTGCTGGATGTGGAAGAGCTGGCTATTCACGAAGAGCATCTGCGTGGCCTGATCACCGAGCACGTACAGAATACCGGTTCACACCGCGGAGAAGAGATCCTCGCTAACTGGCCGACCTGGGCACCGAAGTTTGCTCTGGTGAAACCGAAGTCAAGTGATGTGAAGGCATTGTTGGGTCACCGTAGTCGTTCCGCAGCCGAGCTGCGGGTTCAGGCGCAGTAAGAGGTCATCATGAGTCAGAATGTTTACCAGTTTATCGACTTACAGCGCGTTGATCCGCCCAAGAAACCGCTAAAGATTCGTAAAATTGAATTTGTTGAGATCTACGAACCGTTCTCAGAAAGTCAGTCCAAAGCTCAGGCAGATCGCTGCCTGTCCTGCGGTAACCCTTACTGTGAGTGGAAATGTCCGGTACATAACTACATTCCGAACTGGCTGAAGCTGGCGAACGAAGGCCGCATTATCGAAGCGGCTGAGTTATCGCACCAAACCAACAGCCTGCCGGAAGTCTGCGGTCGCGTGTGCCCGCAGGATCGTCTGTGTGAAGGTTCCTGTACGCTGAATGATGAGTTCGGCGCGGTCACCATCGGCAACATCGAGCGCTACATCAATGATAAAGCGATCGAGATGGGTTGGAAGCCAAGCGTTGCCAACGTCAAACCGACCGGCAAGCGCGTCGCCATCATTGGTGCTGGCCCGGCAGGGCTGGCCTGTGCCGACGTGCTGGCACGCAATGGCGTACAGGCCGTCGTTTTCGATCGTCATCCAGAGATCGGTGGCCTGCTGACCTTCGGTATCCCCTCTTTCAAGCTGGAAAAAGAGGTGATGGTGAAACGTCGTGAGATTTTCACCGAGATGGGCATCGAATTCCGCCTGAACACCGAAGTCGGCAAAGATGTGCAGATGAAAGCGCTGCTGGACGAATACGATGCCGTCTTCCTCGGCGTCGGCACCTATCAGTCTATGCGTGGCGGATTGGACAATGAAGACGCTCAGGGTGTCTACGATGCGCTGCCGTTCCTGATCGCCAACACCAAGCAGTTGATGGGCTTTGAAGCAGCAGTAGACGAGCCTTACGTCAGCATGCAAGGGAAACGCGTAGTGGTGCTGGGCGGTGGTGACACCGCAATGGACTGCGTGCGCACCTCAATTCGTCAGGGTTCAACGCACGTGACCTGTGCCTATCGTCGCGATGAAGAGAACATGCCGGGTTCCAAACGCGAAGTGAAAAACGCGCGTGAAGAAGGCGTCGAGTTCAAATTCAACCTGCAACCGTTAAGCGTCGAGATCAACGGCGCTGGCAAAGTGTGCGGTGTGAAAATGGCGCGTACTGCACTGGGTGCACCAGATGCCAACGGGCGTCGCCGTCCTGAAATCGTAGAGGGTTCCGAACACGTTCTGGAAGCCGATGCGGTCATCATGGCGTTCGGCTTCCGTCCGCACAAAATGGCGTGGCTGGCAGAACATGACGTCAAACTGGACGATCAAGGTCGCATTGTCGCACCAGAAAGCTGTGATAACGCCTTCCAGACCAGTAACCCGAAAATTTTTGCGGGCGGCGATGCGGTACGTGGTTCCGATCTGGTGGTCACCGCCATCGCAGAAGGCCGTAAAGCCGCTGATGGCATCATGAACTATCTGGAAGTGTAAAAACGTGGAAGTGTAAAAACGACCCACTTCTCTTAAGGGCAGCGCTGGCTGCCCTTTTCTTTTTCCGTCGTTACCCGAAATTTCGGTTAGCGGTCGATGGCAATCAGCTCTATATCTCTATACGGAACATCACACCAGAAAGTCCAATAAAACCTTTATATTTTCACTTCTCTCTAAAGAATTTTTCGTAATAAATCCCGCAATATCACGCTAAAGACCTATACTTAACTACGGCATTTACTTGTCTTTATTGAGATTGGATTTCATTAAGGAGGAAGGAACTATGACTGTCGAAGTGGCCCTTGTAACAGGAGCCGGTCAAGGTATTGGCCGTGCGATTGCTCTTAGATTGGCGCAAGACGGCTTTGCCGTCGCCGTCGTGGACTATAACCAAGAAACCGCACACAGCGTGGCGCAGGAAATCGAAAAATCCGGCGGGCAGGCCATCGCACTACAGGCGGACGTCGCGGATCGTGAAGCGGTTTTCGCCGCTGTCGCAGAAACCAAAAAGCGCTTTGGTGACTTTAACGTCATCGTCAATAACGCCGGCGTTGCCCCCTCAACCCTGATTGAAGACATCACGCCGGAAGTCATCGATCGCGTGTATAACATCAACGTCAAAGGCGTTATCTGGGGTATTCAGGCAGCGCTCAACGCCTTTAAATCTCTGGGGCACGGCGGAAAAATCATCAACGCCTGCTCGCAGGCTGGACATGTGGGCAACCCTGAGCTCGCCGTCTACAGCTCAAGTAAATTTGCGGTGCGCGGCCTGACACAAACAGCCGCACGTGATTTAGCGCCGCTGGGCATCACCGTCAACGGCTACTGTCCGGGTATCGTAAAAACGCCAATGTGGGATGAAATCGATCGGAAGATCTCCGAATCCGCAGGGAAGCCGCGTGGCTATGCGACAGAAGAATTCGCCAAACGCATTACGCTGGGTCGCCTTTCCGAACCAGAAGATGTCGCGGCCTGCGTCTCCTATCTGGCCAGCCACGACTCCGACTATATGACGGGACAATCGCTATTGATTGATGGCGGAATGGTGTTCAGTTAATAATTATTTAGCTAATAAGTGGTTATCTAACAAGTAGTTATATAACAATTGGTTATATAACAACAGGAATAGAAAAGGGCACCGCAGTGGTGCCCTTGAAAATGAATTATTTCACCACCCGCAGCGACGGTCTGCCACCTTTAGGCGGCTGTGGTGGTTCATCATCAGAACCGGGGCCATCGTCAGGGGCTTCAGAATCAGGCGGACCCTCGACAATCGACATCACCGCTCCTGAAGAGGAAGCGCCTTCCTGGAAGTCATCAAATTCACCTGCGGATTCTTCATAAGCAGGTTCAGGCTCAAACATCGTTCCAGCCCCGTTCTCACGCGCATAAATCGCCATGACGGCCGCCATCGGCACGTAGACTTGGCGCGGTACGCCGCCAAAACGGGCATTGAAACGAACGCTGTCATCAGCTAACTCAAGGCCGCCAACAGCGCGCGGTGCGATATTCAGCACGATCTGGCCGTCACGGGCGAACTCCATCGGCACCATAACACTCGGCAGAGTGACATCTACCACCAGATGCGGCGTTAATTGGTTATCCAGCAACCAATCATAAAAAGCCCGTAATAAATACGGACGACGCGGAGACAGTTGAGACAACGCCATACAGTTTAACCTCGGGTTTGCAAACGCATTTCACGTTCCACTTCCGTCAGGGAAGCCAGGAACGCATCACGCTCAAAGACGCGAGTCATGTAGCCTTTCAGCTCTTTCGCGCCCGAACCACTCAGTTCAATGCCTAACTGCGGCAAACGCCACAGCAGCGGAGCCAAATAGCAATCCACCAGGCTGAACTCTTCGCTCATGAAATAAGGCGCTTCATTGAACACCGGGGCAATGGCCAGCAGCTCTTCACGCAGTTGCTTACGTGCTGCGTCTGCTTCCTGCGCACTGCCATGAGTAATTTTCTTCAGTAAAGAATACCAGTCGCTCTCAATGCGATGCATCATCAGGCGGCTGTTACCGCGCGCCACTGGATAAACAGGCATTAATGGCGGATGGGGAAAACGTTCATCCAGGTACTCCATGATAATGCGTGATTCATAGAGCGTCAGTTCGCGATCGACCAGCGTCGGCACGGAACCGTAAGGATTGAGGTCAATAAGATCCTGAGGCAGATTATCCATGTCTACCTGCTCAATCTCGACACTCACACCTTTTTCCGCCAATACGATGCGCACCTGATGGCTAAAAATGTCGGATGGACCAGAAAACAGCGTCATTACCGAACGTTTGTTGGCAGCGACAGCCATGAAAACCTCCAAGTTTATCGAGAAAATATGGCGAATAACCGCGCAGTCAATAACCTGCAAACCGCTATTCGAAATTCTGCTCGCCAATGTGTGTAAACATAGCTCGACCCTATCTGGCGTTTTAAACAGCGACGTGATAGGTGGCACACAGGCATAAAATCGGCGAATAGCTTATCAGATTTTGTTCGTTTTGTGGGGATATAAGCGGATAATCTTATTTAACGAAATGATAAATAAGTATTTTTTTATTAAATACAAATTTTCAGTTGCAATCGAGAAGTCTAAACAACGCTGCCAGAGAATAATCTATCCCCCGGCATTAGCCTGCGCTGAACCACCAGGTGCCAGGAAGCCGACGAGGGGCATCGGCTTCTAAGTAATCGAAATTAAAGCACATTGACGCCGTTAAGCCGGCGGTTAAGGTCGTGCCGCCGTGCCATCCGGCAAGCGTGCATTCGTCCATGACGGCAATCCACCTTCAACAGGGAATTGCTTCGCTTTTTGCTCATCGATATCAATCCCTAATCCTGGCTTATCGTTCAGGTACGCGTATCCGCCTTCAATATCTGGGCAGCCGGGGAAAACGTCCCGTAGCGCTTCATTCATCGGCGTATATTCTTGAATACCCAGATTAGTAATGCTCATATCAATGTGCATATTCGCAACTACGCCGATAGGAGAGATATCCCCCGGACCATGCCAGGCGGTTCTCACACCATGAAACTCGGCAAGTGTCGCCAGTTTTTTGGCTGGCGTAATCCCACCGATCATACTGATATGGCAGCGAATAAAATCAATCAGATGATTGGTTATCAGGTGCTTGTATTCGGCAACATGAACAAACAGTTCTCCCATCGCGATTGGAGTGGATGTTTGTTGGCGCATCACGCTAAGGAAATCAACATTCTCTGGCGCGACGGGGTCTTCAAGATAAAAGAGCTTGTAATCTTCCAGGGACTTCGCCATTTGCAACGCGGTAACCGGCGATACCCGCTCATGAACATCATGAATAAATTCAACATCAAACCCAATCTTATTACGCAGATGATCGAAAAATGCCGGAATACTTCTGGCATAAGCATCAGGATCGAAATAAATGCCAGGCGTCTTCGTTCTTGGTGAGCGCTTCGGCGTGATGTTGGCTTTATCCAACTGAGTGGCAATCAGTTTGAGGTCTTCCGTCCCGGCTCCACCGTACATACCCATCTGACAACGAACATACTGATACCCTTCTTCCATTGCCGCACGGATGTTATCTTCCGCCGCGACCGCATCCGCACCATCGCAATGGCGATAAAGCGGAATACCGTCACGGCATTTGCCGCCCAGCAATTCATAGACCGGCAGGTTAGCGACTTTACCCTTGATATCCCACAGCGCCATATCGATAGCCGAGATCGCATTGTTCATCACCGGCCCATTGCGCCAATAGCCGCTCACGACAGCGGACTGCCAGATATCTTCAATACGAGAAGGATCTTTTCCGATCAGGAAAGGCTTCATGTACTCATTAATGGCCGCTTCAACCGCGAAAATACGTTGGGTGAAGGTTGCACATCCCAAACCGTATAAACCGTCCTGATTGGTTTCGACCTTGACGACAACCAGATCAATGCCACCCGGTGCCGTTAGAATCGTCTTTACGTTTGTTATTTTCAGATCACTCATTTTCACTCCTCAACTCAGCGAATTTACCACACGTTGTACCGCTGTGGACAATACATATTTGTAAGTCGTCCTACAAATTACGGGTGTTATATCACGCTTTCTTTACAGAGATATTCTGAGGATATCATTATGTGATAGAGATCAAACTTCATTATTTAAAAAAATAAAAAACATATTATTCAACTAATTAGATTAATATAAATAGCCATGACTCATAGATGCTGTGATCTTTGTTGCAAATTTATGAGTGAGATATTGATTTTATCAAGACGAAAATCCAACCTTTAAAAAGACAGTCGTCATACAAATTAAACGAGTGAGGAAACAACATGTCCGCTTTATTTGATTTAACCGGGAAAACAGCGTTGGTAACAGGTTCTGCACGTGGACTGGGCTTTGCCTACGCTGAGGGCCTTGCGGCTGCGGGTGCACGGGTCATCCTGAATGATATTCGCGATACACTGCTGGTCGCATCAGTGAATACGCTAACAAGCAAGGGCTACGATGCGCGTGGCGTAGCTTTTGACGTTACCGATGAACAGGCGATTGAGGAAGCTTTTAGCAAACTGGATGCAGAAGGGATCCATGTTGATATCCTGATCAATAACGCAGGGATTCAGTACCGCAAACCGATGGTCGAACTGGAGTTGGAAAATTGGCAAAAGGTGATCGACACCAACCTGACCAGCGCATTCTTGGTCTCTCGCACTGCGGCGAAACGGATGATTGCACGCAACAGTGGCGGCAAAATCATTAATATCGGTTCACTCACCAGCCAAGCGGCCCGTCCGACCGTCGCCCCATACACAGCAGCAAAAGGTGGCATCAAAATGCTCACCTGCTCGATGGCCGCAGAATGGGCACAGTTTAATATCCAGACCAACGCCATTGGACCAGGCTACATTATGACCGACATGAACACGGCGCTTATCGAAGACAAGCAGTTCGATAGCTGGGTGAAAAGCAGTAACCCTTCTCAGCGTTGGGGGCGTCCTGAAGAGCTAATAGGCACCGCCGTCTTCTTATCATCCAAATCATCAGATTATATCAACGGGCAAATTATTTACGTTGATGGCGGTTGGCTCGCAGTGCTGTAATTTACACCTACTGTCATTCGTTAAGCGAATGACAGTAATTAAACGGGAAAACATCATGAATCAAAATATACAAAAAAAGTTAGCGCCAATTCGCTGGCGTAAGTTAATTCCACTAGCATTTATTACTTATAGCCTTGCCTATCTCGATCGTGCTAATTATGGATTTGGCGCAGCTTCTGGTCTGGCTGAGGATCTTAATATCACACCAGGGATTTCCTCACTATTGGGCGCACTGTTCTTCCTTGGGTATTTTTTCTTTCAGGTGCCAGGTGGTATTTATGCTGAAAAAAGAAGTGCCAAAAAACTTATTTTTTGGAGTTTAATTCTCTGGGGGATATTAGCAACGGCGACCGGTATGGTCCACGACGTTAAGGTGCTGGCAGTTATTCGCTTCCTGCTTGGCGTGGCTGAAAGTGTCGTGATGCCTGCTATGCTTGTTTTTTTAAGTCATTGGTTTACTAAGAAAGAAAGGTCAAAAGCCAACACCTTCCTTTTTCTTGGCAACCCCATCACCGTACTTTGGATGTCAGTTCTGTCAGGCTACCTCGTTGATGCCTTTGGCTGGCGCGGTATGTTTATTATAGAAGGCGTCCCCGCTATTATCTGGGCTGCTATATGGTGGTTTGTGTTTGTTGACCGTCCCACGGATGCGAAATGGTTAACAGAGCAAGAAAAAGAAGATATTGAAACAGCACTGGCAGCCGAACAAACCAATATTAAAGAAATTAAAAACTACAGCGAAGCATTTCGCTCCAGAAAAGTCTTATCACTCTCTTTTATACATTTCTTCTGGAATATTGGGATGTATGGTTTCATTATGTGGTTACCCTCTATTTTGAAATCAGCATCTGGATTGAGCATCGTAGCAACAGGTTGGCTATCTGCTGCACCCTACTTATTAGCTGTGCCACTTATGTTAGGTGCATCTTGGTATTCAGATAAATTTCTGAACCGTAAAATCATTGTTCTTCTGTTCTTAGGATTGGGCGCAATCTGCTTTATTGGGTCGTTTACCGTTGGAGCATCCAATTTCTGGCTCTCGTATGTCTTGCTAATGGTTGCCGGTGGTGCGATGTATACTCCTTACGGACCATTCTTTGCCGCAATACCGGAAATGATCCCGCGTAATGTAATGGCTGGTGCGATGGCATTTATCGTAAGCTTTGGTGCTTTAGGTTCATTTGTCGGTTCATGGATTGTCGGTTATCTGAATGGCTTAACAGGTGGTCCAGGTGCTTCTTATGTCTTTATGGGGGCATCACTGGTTGTAGCTGTGCTACTCACTTCGCTCACCTCATTTAACACTAAAAAATCCACAGCAGTAAAAGTACAAACTTGTTAAGATCGGGCGCCCGCTTGGGCGCTTTGATTTTAAAAATGATATATTGTGTGGCGTTTCTAAACTGACTGCGGATATCTATATTGAGCATAAAATCAATTCAAAAACAGAATGTTGTAAATGAAATTTATGATCAGATAAGCGAAAAATTACTGGATGGTAGTTGGGCGCCGGCTAGCCGTTTACCCTCAGAAGCCGAGCTAGCTACCTCATTTAACGTCAGTCGAGTCAGCGTTCGCAGCGCGGTGCAGCGTTTTCGTGACTTGGGGATTGTTGTGACGCGGCAAGGCAGCGGCAGTTATGTGAGCGAGAACTTCACGCCTCAGATGTTGAGTAACGATCCCCGCCCAATAATGCATCTGAGCCGCGAAGAATTTCACGATATGATGATTTTCCGTCAGACTGTAGAGTTCAAATGCGTGGAACTCGCAGTCATGCACGCCACCGCTGAAGACATTCGCCAGCTAGAAGATGCGCTGAACAGTATGCTAATCAACAAAGGCGACTACAAAAAGTATTCGGAAGCGGACTACAAGTTTCATCTGGCGATTGTAAGAGCATCGCACAACAGCGTTTTTTACAACGTAATGAATTCAATTAAAGACATCTATTACTACTATCTTGAAGAGCTTAACCGTGCGCTCGGTATCACCCTTGAAAGCGTGGAAGCCCATATCAAGGTCTACATGGCGATCAAAAATCGTGATGCCAGTACGGCGGTAGAAGTGCTCAATGAAGCAATGTCAGGCAATGTTATTGCCATCGAAAAAATTAAATCAGCAGATACAGTTGCTATAAAAGATCTGCCAGTTGGAGACTCAACTGGTGAAATAAATCAGTAAGCAGGCTGCACAGATAAAAGGGCTTTGTGGCATTAAACGTCAGTTCAGGTAATATACTGGTTTTTCAAAATGTTGCCTGGCCATATATTTGATCAAAAAATCCCTTAAACGCCTGCATTATCCGTCCATGTCATTACTCAGTGTGTTTGCTTGTATAGGGATGATAGCTTGAGCCTCTGCAATTTGAAAAAGATGGCGTCTGAACCAGACCTTTCACCACCATAGACGTCACCTAGGACGCCACTGGCGTATAGATGAGATCTACATTAAAGTTAAAATACCGATACAAGGCTGGCGGCACTGTCGGCCAAGCGATTGACTTTCAGCTGACGGCGGAACGAGAGATTGCAATTGCACTGAGCTTTTTCAGAAAAACCATACGTCATCATGACGGACCGGAAATCGTCACCTTTGATAAGGGTACCGCTAATACAGCAGTTCTGGCCAGACTCAATAACGACAAAGCAGATGAAGAGACCATTATGCTCAAGCAGCGTAACTACCTGAATAATCGAAAACGTTAAGTTTTACTGACTTGCCACTGCTAATGCGACAGAGCCAAATAAAAAACCCGGTGACCAGCACCGGGTTTTTTGCATTGATTTCGCTGCAAAGCAGCCAGAAATTAACGCTTGGAGAACTGAGGACGACGACGTGCTTTACGCAGGCCGACTTTCTTACGTTCAACCTGACGAGCATCACGAGTAACGAAACCAGCTTTACGCAGTTCGCTACGCAGAGACTCATCATACTCCATCAGAGCGCGGGTGATACCGTGACGGATCGCACCAGCCTGACCAGAGATACCACCACCTTTAACGGTGATGTACAGATCCAGTTTCTCAACCATGTCGACCAGTTCCAGCGGCTGACGAACTACCATGCGGGCAGTTTCGCGACCGAAGTACTGTTCCAGACTACGTTGGTTGATAACGATGTTACCGTTGCCCGGTTTGATGAACACGCGAGCGGCGGAGCTTTTGCGGCGACCAGTGCCGTAGTATTGATTTTCAGCCATTGCCTATAATCCCGATTAAATGTCCAGAACTTGCGGTTGCTGTGCCGCGTGATTGTGCTCGGTGCCCGCGTAAACTTTCAGTTTACGGAACATAGCACGACCCAACGGGCCCTTCGGCAGCATGCCTTTAACCGCGATTTCAATCACACGCTCAGGACGGCGGGCAATCATCTCTTCAAAGGTCGCTTGTTTGATACCACCGATGTGGCCGGTGTGGTGATAATAAATCTTGTCGTTACGCTTGTTGCCAGTTACAGCAACTTTGTCAGCGTTCAGAACGATGATGTAATCACCTGTATCAACGTGCGGGGTGTATTCCGCTTTATGCTTGCCGCGCAGACGACGAGCCAGTTCAGTAGCGAGACGGCCTAAAGTTTTACCGTTCGCATCAACAACGTACCAGTCGCGTTTTACGGTTTCTGGTTTAGCTGTAAAAGTTTTCATTAAAAGCTTACCCAATAATTAGTTACACGTTGGTGAACACCCAAACGCTCAAAAACAGTTGAGGCTCACACGACCATCAAGTCCAGCAAACCTACCCCTTCGAATAGCCATTGCCGGCACTATAAAGTTTTTGGGAAAAAAACTTTGTTGTAACGTGGGGTCGCAAGATTATAGAGAAGTCATTCCCAAAGATCGACCTTTTTTCACACGAAAATGACTAAAAAACCGCAGCCTGCATTACGCCAAATGGGGCTGTCGTAAGTATTCTTCACTTTGCATTTCCTGCAAACGGGATAGACAACGCTGATATTCAAATTTCAGGTGCTCTCCCTGATAAATATCAAACATGGATGCCTGCGCAGAAATAATCAATTTGATGCGGCGCTCGTAGCACTCATCCACCAGCGCCAGAAAACGGCGGGCCGTGTTTTCTTCCTTCGTTTCCATCACCGTCACATTGTGCAGCAGCATCGTGTGGTAGAGACGCGAAAGCGCGATGTAATCATTCTGGCTGCGCGCTTCAGTACACAGCGTGTGGAAATCGACCGCCAGCACCCCCTCACTCACACCAAGTGTCGCCAACGGGCGATGATTGACTTCCAGCACCGGCCCCGGCGTCTGCCACGGTTTCCCGGTCAGGCGAGTGAACATCTGCTGCATCGCAGCATCCGTCTTTTCATCCAGCGGAGAAAGATAAAGGTGTGCCTGCGTTAGCGTACGCAGACGATAATCGATACCTGCATCGACATTACGCACTTCACAATGCTGTTTAATCAGCTCAATCGCTGGAAGAAAACGTGCACGTTGTAATCCATTGCGGTAGAGATCGTCCGGCGGAATATTTGATGTCGCCACCAGCGCAATACCGCGAGCAAACAGCGCACGCAGCAGCTCAGCCAACAACATCGCATCGGTAATATCAGAGACGAAGAATTCATCGAAACACAAGACGTCGGTTTCAGCCTTAAAACCATCAGCCACTTTCTCCAGCGGATTTTCCTGCCCCTGAAACTGATTCAACTCTTCATGCACACGCAGCATAAAACGGTGAAAATGCAGGCGCATCTTGCGTTCAGCCGGCAAGCTGTGGAAAAACATATCCATCAGCCAGGTTTTACCGCGCCCGACGCCGCCCCACATGTACAGCCCTTGAACTGGAGCTGATTCGCGTTTATTACGCCGCCCCAGCCAGCTACGCCATTTCCCCACACGGTCAGATGCCCCCGCATCGCCATCAGCAGCGCGTTCACATAACGCCTGATGTATCGCCTCCAGGCGCACAACGGTTTGCCGTTGCACCTCGTCCGGCTGATATTCACCAGCGGAAAGCGCCTGCTGATAAAGCGCCAAGGGTGTTGTTTGCTGTTGTGTTGTCTGTGGAATAACCATAGCCATCGCAATCCCTGAGAAAAAAGTTAGTCGTGTTTTGCTGTGTGTTGCCGTCGATTTAAGCCGTAATCGTCGCAGTTAACAACCTTGATGTCTGCGGTAGGTCAACATTCCTTTCTGTCATCGAGCATCAGGATTCCACTCAGGCAAGGTTAACGGTTATAGTGACTATTATTAAGTGAAAAACCCTACGGGACAACGACGTCAAAATAGGAGCGATTATGACTTGGGAGTATGCGCTGATAGGTTTAGTTGTCGGTATTATTATTGGTGCTGTAGCCATGCGCTTTGGTAACCGTAAGTTGCGGCAACAGCAGGTCTTGCAGAATGAGCTGGAGAAAAGCAAAACCGAACTGGAAGATTATCGTCAGGAATTGGTGGGTCACTTCGCCCGCAGTGCGGAGCTGCTGGATAACATGGCGGATGATTATCGTCAGCTTTATCAGCACATGGCGAAAAGCTCCAATAATCTGCTACCTCACGTTCCCGGTCAGGATAATCCGTTTAAATATCGTCTGACCGAATCAGAAGCCGATAACGATCAGGCTCCGGTGAACATGCCGCCGCGCGATTATTCCGACGGTGCATCAGGCCTGCTGCGGGGCGAACGCCCGATTCGCAAGTAATTCAGTTTCCCTCTAAGCGTGAGGCAGTCTGCCTCACGCTTTCCCCTCTCTTGTTCTACGCTTAAAACGCTCGTACGTTTAAGACGCATACCACAGGCTGCCATCGTCCGATCACGCACTAAAACGCGATAGTTACAATCTGCTGACGAAACAGCAGTGAACTTTACACATTGATCGCCAGTCTGACTCTTCACCGTGTCTTTAAGTTTATATATCATCGTTTTATTCATCCGCAGGCCGTGAGAGAGTTAATAACAATGAAAAAAACATCATTACTATTTAGTGCACTGGCAATGAGTATAGGTTTGACCCTGTCCACGCTTCCCGCTGCAAATGCTGCGCTGCCTGCCGTGGTTCAAGGTCAACAGACGCCAAGTCTGGCCCCGATGCTGGAAAAAGTCTTGCCAGCCGTCGTCAGCGTGCATGTTGAAGGTACACAGGTACAGCGTCAGCGTGTACCGGAAGAGTTCAAGTTTTTCTTTGGCCCGAACTTCCCGACGGACAAACAAAATTCTCGCCCGTTTGAAGGGCTGGGCTCTGGCGTCATTATTGATGCCGTGAAAGGTTACGTGCTCACTAATAATCACGTCATCAATAACGCCGACAAAATTCGCGTCCAGCTTAATGACGGACGTGAGTATGAGGCGAAATTGATTGGGCGTGATGAGCAGACCGATATCGCCCTGCTACAGCTGAATGACGCCAAAAATCTGGTCTCTGTAAAAATGGCCGATTCCGATCAACTGCGCGTCGGTGATTTTGCCGTTGCCGTGGGTAACCCGTTCGGCCTTGGTCAGACTGCGACGTCCGGTATTATCTCTGCACTGGGGCGTAGCGGGTTGAATCTGGAAGGATTGGAAAACTTCATCCAGACCGATGCGTCTATCAACCGTGGTAACTCCGGCGGTGCGTTGGTTAACCTCAATGGTGAGCTGATCGGCATCAACACCGCGATCCTGGCGCCAGGCGGCGGGAACATCGGTATCGGTTTCGCGATCCCTAGCAACATGGCCCAGAATCTAGCGCAACAGCTGGTTGAATTTGGCGAGGTCAAACGCGGTCTGTTGGGTATTAAAGGCAGCGAGATGACGTCGGAAATGGCGAAGGCCTTCAACGTCGATGCACAACGTGGTGCCTTCGTCAGCGAAGTCTTACCGAAATCTGCCGCTGCGAAAGCTGGGATCAAGGCAGGCGACGTGTTGACGACGCTGGATGGTAAACCGATCAGCAGCTTTGCGGAATTGCGGGCGAAAGTCGGCACCACTGCGCCAGGCAAGACCGTGAAAATCGGCCTGCTGCGTGATGGCAAATCGCAGGAAGTGTCCGTCGTGTTGGATAACAGCTCATCGGCATCAACCAGCGCCGAAACGCTTTCACCGTCATTACAGGGTGCTTCTCTGACTAATGGTCAATTGAAAGACGGCAGCAAAGGCGTACAGATCGATAACGTTGCTAAGGACACCCCTGCGGCACAGGTCGGTCTGCAAAAAGGCGATGTCATCATCGGCGTGAACCGCGAGCGTATTGAAAACATCACGCAACTGCGCAAACTGCTGGAAGCGAAGCCTTCCGTTCTGGCGTTGAATATCGTCCGGGGCGAAGAAACGATTTATCTGCTGCTACGTTAATCACCTGTCGTCTTTTTCGGTAGAGTAACCAAGCAGAAAGCCGTTGATGTTAAAAAATTTCTGGGAGAAATTTTTAACGTTGTATCAGCAACGGCCCGTAAGGGTGGCGGCCAGGGATGACACGCCATAAAAAATCGGACACCGAATCATGCGGTGTCCGAACTTCTCGTGATATCCTCCCCCTACCTCTCTTTTTCACAGTAAATCACGGCCATGCTTGCTAAGTTATTGCGTTCAGCACTCTTTGGTGCCCTCGTCGCCGGTATTATTCTGGCCGTCCTCCCATTCATTGGGTCTGGTTCGTCGTTTCTGAAAAGTAGTAACAGACAGGCAGATGGTTCGCCTGTCAGCTATCATCAGGGAGTGAGCCGTGCTGCGCCTGCTGTGGTTAACATTTACAACCGAGTTGCCAATCAAGAAAAACCCAGCGAAGTCGCTATTCACCCCCTGGGGTCTGGCGTCATCATGAATGAAAAAGGGTATATTTTAACCAACAAGCACGTGATTAATAACGTGCAGCAGATCCAGATAGAACTGTCAGACGGCAGGTTGTACGAAGCCCGCGTGATCGGTTCCGATTCCCTGACCGACTTAGCTGTGTTGCAAATTGATGGCGTCAATCTGCCCGTTATTCCGATAAATGCCGACCGTCTCCCGCACGTTGGCGATGTCGTGATGGCAATCGGCAACCCTTATAATCTGGGGCAAACCGTCACTCAGGGTGTCATCAGCGCCACTGGCCGCGTCAGCCTCAGCGCTTATGGTCAGCAACGAAGCCAAGTCGGACGTCAAAACTTGCTGCAAACCGATGCGTCCATTAACCACGGGAACTCCGGCGGTGCGCTGGTCAACACGCTCGGTGAACTGGTCGGTATCAATACCCTATCTTTTGATAAAAGTAGCAACGGCGAAACGCCGGAAGGCATTAGCTTCGCGATTCCCGTGGCGCTGGCGACTAAGGTGATGGGCAAGCTCATCCGCGATGGTCGCGTCGTGCGTGGTTATATTGGCGTCAACGGTGTGCAGCTCGAAAACTTTGAGAACAGTACGTCGACCAACAGCCGTAATGCACAAGGGCGATTAACCGGTATTCTTGTGCAGACTATCGACCCTGGCGGACCAGCAGATAAAGCGGGGATCCATATCGAAGATGTCATCGTAAGCGTGAACAATAAGCCTGCACGTTCGATTATTGAAACCATGGAGCAAGTTTCAGAAATACGTCCAGGCACCGTCATTCCGGTCACTATTGAGCGCGATAATAAGCAAATCACACTACAAATGACGATTCAGGAATTTCCCAACCAATAGCAGTATTCAAAGCGCAAGTTGATAAAACACCATCAGCAGACAAACAAGAAACCGGGTGGGAACCCACCCGGCTAAAAACAGCATTTGAAGATTAAACGACAGAAACGCTTATTCGTGTTCTTTAACACGCTCGATGTTTGCACCTAACGCACGCAACTTATCTTCGATGCGGTCATAGCCACGATCAATGTGATAAATACGATCCACTGTCGTCACACCTTCCGCGATACAACCGGCTAATACCAGACTGGCTGACGCGCGTAGGTCAGTCGCCATCACCTGCGCACCAGACAGCTTATCAACACCGTGGCAAATCACCGTATTGCTCTCAATTTCCGCCTGTGCGCCCATACGGATAAGTTCAGGTACATGCATGAAGCGGTTTTCGAAGATGGTTTCGGTAATCACGCCCGTTCCTTCCGCAACCAGATTCAGCAGGCTGAACTGCGCCTGCATATCGGTCGGGAAACCCGGATGCGGTGACGTGCGAACGGTAACGGCTTTCGGACGCTTACCGTGCATATCCAAGCTGATCCAATCTTCGCCGATTTCAATCTCTGCGCCTGCTTCGCGCAGCTTCGCCAGTACCGCATCCAACGTATCAGGACGAGTATTGCGGCAGATAATCTGTCCACGAGATACGGCTGCCGCCACCAGAAATGTCCCGGTTTCAATGCGGTCAGGCACCACGCGGTATACACCGCCGCCCAAACGTGCAACACCTTCAATGGTAATTTTATCGCTGCCTGCGCCGCTGATTTTCGCGCCTAGCGTATTCAGGAAGTTTGCGGTATCGACAATCTCCGGCTCACGCGCGGCGTTCTCAATAATCGTAGTACCTTCCGCCAGCGTCGCTGCGCTCATGATGGTGACCGTGGCGCCCACGCTCACTTTGTCCATCACGATGTGTGCGCCTTTCAGACGACCATCAACCGTCGCTTTTACATAGCCTTCTTCCAGCACGATCTGCGCACCAAGCTGCTCAAGGCCGTAAATGTGCAAATCTACTGGGCGGGCACCAATCGCACAGCCGCCGGGCAGCGATACTTGACCTTGACCAAAACGCGCCACCAGCGGCCCCAGAGCCCAGATGGATGCGCGCATGGTTTTCACCAGCTCGTACGGCGCACAGAATACGTTTACTTCGCTGGCATCCACATGGACGGAGCCATTGCGCTCAACGCGCGCGCCTAACTGACCCAGCAGCTTCATGGTGGTATCAATGTCGCGCAGTTTCGGAACGTTTTGAATTTCTACCGGTTCTTCTGCGAGCAACGCAGCGAACAGGATGGGCAACGCAGCGTTCTTGGCGCCAGAAATGGTCACTTCCCCCGCTAAACGGGTGGGGCCCTGAACACGAAATTTATCCATAGTCTTTGTATCTCGATGTCTTAATTCACTATTTCATCACACTGATACAGGCGATTTCTCTCAGCTCACACACGGAGCGTATTTAGAAGCCGTTCAGTTTACGGTCGCGTTGCCACTCTTCCGGCGTATAGGCCTTGATTGACAGTGCATGAATACGATTATCCGCGATGTACTCCATCAGCGGCGCATAAACAGCCTGCTGTTTTTTTACTCGGCTCATTCCAGCAAAAAGTCCGCCCACCACGATGACCTGAAAATGGCTGCCATCACCAGAAACATGGGCTTCTTCCAGTGCTAATGCGTTCATCAGCACGTCTTTAATTTCGTTATTTTCCATCGCTCTCGATTTCTATGTCAGGGGGAGATGATTTACAGGGAGGTATCTTAGATGAATATGGCGCTATCTTAAACAAAGAATGCGCCGATGCCTGAAGGGGAAATCAGGCATCGGCATGACAAGTTAAGACACAGGGATGATTTCATTCAGGTTATAGAGCGCAATGAGCGTTTTTAGCCGATCGCTGGCACCGATAATCGTTATCTCACTACCTGAAGAGGGCTGCTGATAAACATGCATCAGCAATGCCAAGCCAGCAGAATCAACGCGGTTTAACCCCGACACATCCAACACGGTTTTACCCGCGAGCAACGCTTCACGCTGCTGCCAGAACGGTAACAGCGTTTCACGATCCAGATCGCCCGTTAACGCCAACGTGGAATCCTGCGCCTGCCAGTTCAATGCGTTCGCCATGTTCACACCCAAATTACTTTTTCTGATCCAACGTGATGGTCTGCTTCGCTGAGGATTCCAGCTGTTGAGTCAGGCCATCAACGCCTTTCTGACGCAGAATAGTCGCCCACTCGTTTTGCTTCGTGGTGATCATACTGACGCCTTCAGCAATCATGTCATACGCCTGCCAGTTACCCGTTTTGCTGTTCTTACGCCATTGGAAATCCAGACGTACGGGAGGGCGGCCACCGTTGTCAATGATGGTCACGCGAATGGAAACGATATCGGCATTGCCCAGCGGCTGTTCTGGCGCAATCTGGTAAGTCTGCCCGTTATACATCGCCAGGGCCTGACCGTAAGCCTGCTCCAGATAGGCTTCAAACGCTTTGAAGTAGGCATCACGTTGTGCCGGTGTCGCATCTTTGTAGTAGCGACCCAGCACCAGCGCGCCGGCATATCTCACCTGCACATACGGCAGCAGTTCTTCACGTACGATAGTACGCAGATAGTCGGGGCTTTGTTTGATTTTTGGTTGCTCGTTCTTTAAACGATCAAAGGTTTTTTCCGCCGCTTCATTCATTAAACGATAAGGGTTCGTTTGATCCGCCGCGTTGGCTAATGGCGCGACCACCAGTAAAGCCACCATCAGTAAACGTTTAAACATGCAGATATCCTCTTATGGATGTGAAGGAACAGGTTCGTTGTTGTGCTCAGGGGGTGCCGCAGGATCGGCACCCGCCTCAGTATCCGCTTCACCGGCATTATCGTCGCTATTGCTGCCGCTCTTATATAGGAATTGACCGATGAGATCTTCAAGCACCATCGCTGACTTGGTGTCCTGAATCACACCGCCATCCTTAAGGATAGTCGTGCCCATTTCTTCATCTTCAAACCCAATGTTCAGTGCTAGATACTGTTCGCCCAGCAAACCAGACGTACGAATGGCCAGAGAGCTGGTATCAGGGATATGATCGTAGCGCTGCTGAATATCCATCGCTACGCGCGGCAGATACGTTTTCTCGTCCAACGAAATATCCGCCACGCGGCCAATGACCACGCCGCCAATGCGGATCGGAGAACGCGCTTTCAGCCCGCCAATATTGTCAAACGTCGCGTACAGACGATACGTCGGCTCACTACCGATCGATTTGAGATCGGCGACTTTCAGGCATAAAAAGAGGATGGCAGCCAGCGCGATCAACATAAACACACCAACCCAGACTTCAGTTTTCTTTGTTTGCATCGACTCAGTTCCCAAACATCAGTGCTGTCAGCACAAAATCCAATCCCAGTACCGCTAACGACGAGTGCACGACGGTTCGGGTCGTTGCACGGCTAATCCCTTCAGACGTCGGGATCGCGTCATAGCCGTTAAACAGTGCAATCCAGGTCACGGTAATCGCAAATACGATACTTTTAATCACGCAGTTCAAGACATCCTGACGCCAGTCAACCGCGCCCTGCATAGCAGACCAGAAGAACCCGCTGTCGATGCCCTTCCAGTCCACCCCGACCAGCGCGCCGCCCCAAATACCCACCGCGACAAAAATCACCGCCAGCAGTGGCATGCTGATTAATCCTGCCCAGAAGCGCGGCGCGACAACGCGACGCAGCGGATCGACCGCCATCATCTCCATGCTGGAAAGCTGCTCTGTCGCCTTCATCAGGCCAATTTCTGCCGTCAGCGCGGAACCCGCACGGCCCGCGAACAGCAATGCCGTCACTACCGGACCAAGCTCACGCAGCAGCGACAGCGCCACCATCATGCCCAGACTGGCCTCGGCGCTGTAAGTCGTCAGGATGATAAAGCCTTGCAACCCCAAAACCATGCCAATGAACAGGCCGGAAACCATGATGATCAGCAGCGACTGCACGCCAACGCTGTAAAGCTGTTTCACCAATAGCGGCCACTGTTTTCTGAATTCGGGTTTACCCACCAGCGCATTAAACAGCATCAGCCCAGCACGCCCAAACGCCGCACTAATGGAGATTCCCTGACGCCCCAACGACGCCAACGTCCGTAATAACATGACTGCGTTAACTCCCTGAACCTAGCAGCGACGTTTTATAGTCGCCCGCCGGAAAACGGAAAGGCACTGGCCCGTCGGCGATACCGTCCAGAAACTGACGAACCTGTGGGTCAGTGTTCGCCCGCAATTCATCTGCCGTTCCTTCTGCTACCACCCGTTTGTCGGCCACGATATACGCGTAATCGGCGATGCTCATCACCTCTGGTACATCGTGAGAAACCACAATGCAGGTCACGCCCAATGCATGGTTCAACTCATCGATGAGCTTCACCAACGTCCCCAGCGTGATCGGATCCTGCCCGACAAAAGGCTCATCAAACATAATCAGTTGCGGGTCAAGCGCAATGGCTCTCGCCAGCGCCGCGCGCCGCGCCATACCGCCGGACAGTTCCGCAGGCATCAGTTCCGATGCACCGCGTAGCCCCACCGCTTCCAGCTTCATCATCACGATGCTGCGCAGCAGCGATTCCGGCAGCTTAGTATGTTCACGTAGCGGCCAGGCGACATTATCAAACACGTTCAAATCGGTGAATAACGCCCCGGACTGAAACAACATGCTCATTTTCTTGCGCGCGTTGTACAGTTCGCTGCGCGACAGCGACGGGATATTCTCGCCATCAAACCAGATGTCGCCGCTGTCCGGCTGTAGCTGCCCACCAATCAGGCGCAACAGCGTGGTTTTACCAATGCCGGAAGGCCCCATGATCGCGGTGACCTTGCCTTTAGGCACATTCAGCGTGATGTCCGTAAAGATCTCTCGCTCTCCGCGCCGAAAGCTAAGACCACGGATCTCAACCAGATTAGTTGCCTCATGGTGCATTATTTCCATTCCTTACCCATCAGTACGCTTATACAGAGCGTCTTTTACTCCAGCCTAATGGCTGGCTTTCATCAAGGTGCGAGTTTTACAAAAACTTACCGTAAGTTCTTGTCCAAAATGGCGGCACAAACCGTTACTGGGTTTTACTTATCGCGACAGGTTTTACTTTTTCGCCAAGCACCGTCAGAATTAGCATTCATCACAGAAAATGCTTTTTGTGCGAAAATCGTCCAGAAATGCTGACTTATTCGACAACAAGCCGGTGATTATATCCTATTAAAGGACGCTGCATGCTCTTTGCAACACTACTTTTGATCGTTGGTTTGCTACTACTGGTTTACGGTGCCGATCGTCTTGTCTATGGCGCCGCCGTGCTTGCGCGTTCTCTTGGCTTACCGCCTTTCGTTATCGGTATCACCATTGTCGGCTTCGGCACCTCGCTACCCGAACTGATTGTTTCCGTTACCGCCGCCTTAAACGATCAGAACGATATGGCCGTCGGTAATGTTATCGGCTCTAATATCACCAATATCTTACTCATTCTCGGCAGCGCGGCGCTCATTCGGCCGCTAACGGTACATTCAGCCATCCTGCGCCGGGAATTGCCGCTCATGTTGTCCGTCACTTTATTGTGTGGCGTTTTACTGCATGATAGCTACCTGAGCCGCACAGACGGCATGATGCTGCTCTTCGCCGCCGTTCTGTGTCTGGTGTTGATACTGCGTATGGCGCAGCAGGCACAGCGAGAAGGCGGCGATAGCCTGACGCGCGAACAACTGGCGGAACTCCCGCAGGATGACAGCAGCCAGATGGTGGCCGTGTTGTGGTTGATTCTCGGCCTGATTATTTTACCTATGGCCGCTCGTATGGTGGTGGATAACGCCACCGTCATTGCTCGCTACTTCGACGTCAGTGAATTGACCATCGGGCTAACAATATTGGCGATCGGTACTAGCCTGCCTGAACTGGCGACCGCCATCGTCGGGACGTTGAAGAAAGAAGATGATATTGCGCTGGGCAACCTGATTGGCTCGAACATTTTTAATATCGCGATTGTCTTGGGCGTTCCCGCCCTGCTCTCGCCGGGCGCACTGAATCCTCAGGTTTTTCAACGCGACTATTGGGTCATGCTGGCGGCGAGCGTGTTGTTAACCGTACTGTGCCTCAGTAAAGAACGCCGTATAGGACAAGGTGCAGGCGCATTATTATGCTGCGCGTTTATCGCCTATCTGACGGTGTTGTTCTTTTTTTCATAAGAAACTGTTTTTCATAATTACGCTGTTCCGTTTTTCATCATAATCAGGACTATTGGTATGTCACAGTTTGAACAAGATGCTCGTCTAAAACAGCAGTCTGACCGTTCACTATCCGACCATGCACAACAAGCCGATCATGCACCACAAGCCGCGCATACGCGACAAAAGTCTCATCAACTACCCGCCGATTTCGACTTTCAGCAGGCGGGCAAGCAGGTACTGAGTATCGAACGCGATGGGCTTGCGCAATTAGACCAGTACATTGATGACAATTTTACCCTCGCCTGTAAAAAGATATTCCATTGCCAGGGTAAAGTCGTGGTGATGGGAATGGGTAAATCCGGTCACATTGGTTGCAAGATAGCCGCGACCTTCGCCAGTACCGGTACGCCTGCTTTTTTTGTTCATCCGGGCGAAGCCAGCCACGGCGACCTCGGTATGGTGACGCCGCACGATATCGTGATCGCCATTTCCAACTCCGGCGAGTCTCATGAAATTCTGTCTCTGATTCCCGTCCTGAAACGCCAGAAAGTGTTCCTGATCTGTATGACCGGCGCGCCGGAAAGTACGATGGGTAAAGCGGCGGACATTCACCTGTGCGTGCACGTCCCGCAGGAAGCCTGCCCGCTTGGTCTCGCCCCCACTACCAGCACCACTGCGACGCTGGTCATGGGAGACGCGCTGGCCGTGGCCTTGCTACAGGCGCGTGGCTTTACCGCCGAAGATTTTGCCCTTTCTCACCCTGGTGGCGCACTCGGCCGCAAACTTTTACTGCGCGTCAGCGATATCATGCATTCAGGCGACGAGATCCCGCACGTCCCACACGATGCTTCACTGCGTGATGCGCTGGTGGAAATTACGCGCAAAAATCTGGGTATGACGGTAATCTGCGAAGCGGATATGAAAATTCAGGGCATCTTTACCGATGGTGACCTGCGCCGCATCTTCGACATGAATATTGACTTGAACAGCGCGCGCATTGCTGATGTGATGACCGCGGGCGGCATCCGGGTCGCACCGCAAACGCTGGCGGTGGATGCACTTAACCTGATGCAGTCACGCCACATCACCTCAGTGCTGGTGGCAGAAAACGATCGTCTGGTCGGGATCGTCCATATGCACGATATGCTGCGGGCTGGCGTGGTTTAAAAGAAAGGATAATTGTGAATGAGTGAAGTCAGGGCACAAACCGATACCTGCTATGGGCCTGTCGATCAACAGGTACTGGATAAAGCCCGTGAAGTTCGCCTGTTAATCTGCGACGTTGACGGCGTGATGTCCGATGGTCTGATTTACATGGGCAATCATGGCGAAGAGCTGAAAGCCTTTAACGTCCGCGACGGCTATGGCATTCGCTGCTTGCTGACGTCCGATATTGAAGTTGCCATCATCACTGGGCGTTCAGCAAAACTGCTGGAAGATCGGTGTAAAACACTGGGCATTAACCATCTTTATCAGGGGCAATCGGATAAGGTTTTGGCCTTCAACGATCTGTTGGATAAACTGTCTGTAACGGCAAATCAGGTCGCGTATATCGGCGACGATATGATCGACTGGCCTGTGATGGCACAGGTTGGGCTGAGCGTTGCCGTGGCAGACGCCCACCCGCTGCTGTTACCACGCGCAGATTATGTCACCCGTCTTGCGGGCGGGCGTGGCGCAGTACGTGAGCTGTGTGATTTGATTCTGTTCTCGCAGGACAAGCTGGAGCATGCCAAAGGGTTGTCAATATGAGTAAAACCAAGCGTTGGCTCACCGCTTTTCTGGCCCTGTTAGTGCTTATCCTCATCGGCTTGAATATTGCGGATGACAACACGGTAGCGGCACCGTATGCAAACGATCCTGCTGTGCCGGTCTATACCAGCGAAAAGACCAACACGCAGGTATACAGCCCTGCGGGTAAGCTGAGTTACAGACTGATTTCGGAAAAAGCGGAGTATTTCAACGACGAACAGTTGAGCTGGTTTACCAAGCCTGTTGCCACGCTGTTCAATGAACAAGGCACCGCAACCTGGTCAGTACGCGCCGATCGCGCCAAGCTGACAAAAGACAAGATGCTCTATCTGTACGGCAACGTTGAGGTGAATAGCCTGACGAAAGACGCACAGCTTCAGCGCATCACAACGAATAATGCCCAGGTGAATCTGGTCACGCAGGACGTCTCTTCCGATGATGAAGTTACCCTGTACGGCGCCAGCTTCACGTCAAGCGGAATGAAAATGCGCGGGAATCTGCGTAACAAAACGGCCGAGTTGATCGAAAAGGTAAAAACCTCTTATGAAATCCAAAACCAATAATCTGATGCGTAACACCCTGATCGCCAGCTCGCTGTTCGCCGTCAGCGTTTCCGCCTTTGCCGTCACGGGCGATAGCAACCAACCTATTCGCATTGATTCAGCACAGCAGTCTCTGGACATGCAGGGCAACACGGTGACATTCACCGGCAATGTTGTCGTGAAGCAAGGGACGATTGAAGTGAAAGCCGACAAAGTCGTCGTAACGCGTCCACAAGGCACGCAAGGCAATGAAGTGGTGGAAGGCTACGGTAACCCCGTGACGTTTTACCAGATGCAGGACAACGGCAAACCGGTGAAAGGTCACGCGCAGAAAATTCGCTACGAGCTGGCCAAAGATTTTCTGGTGTTGACAGGCAATGCCTATCTGGAACAGCAGGACAGCAATGTCAAAGGCGATCGCATTACCTATTTGGTGAAACAGCAACAGATGGAAGCAACCAGCGAAAAAGGCAAGCGTGTGACGACGGTGTTAGTCCCCTCTCAGCTTCAGGAGAAAGAGAACAAGAACCAGACTTCTCGTTCTCAACAATCGCAACCACGGGTCACTGAGTAAGTTATGGCAACATTAACCGCAGAAAATCTGGCCAAAGCGTACAAAGGCCGTAAGGTTGTCGAAAATGTCAGCCTGACCGTCAATTCCGGTGAAATCGTCGGCCTGCTCGGGCCGAACGGTGCTGGTAAAACGACAACGTTCTACATGGTCGTGGGTATCGTCCCCCGTGATGAAGGGCGAATTGTCATTGACGACGATGACATCAGCCTGCTTCCTCTGCATGAACGTGCGCTGCGCGGCATTGGCTACCTGCCGCAGGAAGCCTCTATTTTTCGTCGCTTAAGCGTCTATGACAACCTGATGGCTGTGCTGCAGATCCGCAAAGATCTGACGACCGAGCAGCAGGAAGATCGTGCCAATGAGCTAATGGAAGAATTCCATATTATTCATTTGCGCGATAGTCTGGGACAATCGCTGTCCGGTGGGGAAAGACGCCGCGTAGAGATTGCGCGTGCGCTGGCGGCAAATCCGAAGTTCATCCTGCTGGATGAACCGTTTGCGGGCGTAGACCCGATCTCCGTACTGGATATTAAAAAAATCATTGAGCATCTGCGTGACAGCGGACTTGGCGTGTTGATTACCGATCATAACGTCCGCGAAACGCTCGATGTCTGTGAACGAGCCTATATCGTGAGTCAGGGCAACCTGATCGCCCACGGTTCACCGACCGATATTCTGGCCGATGAACAGGTGAAGCGCGTCTATCTGGGCGAAGGCTTCCGACTCTGATAGGGTAATATTTTATCTTTGCAGCACTTATGGGACGTTAGCGCGATTTATGAAGCAAGGTTTGCAACTCAGGCTTAGCCAGCAACTGGCCATGACCCCACAGCTCCAACAGGCCATCCGCCTGTTGCAACTGTCCACGCTTGAATTGCAACAGGAAATTCAGCAGGCACTGGAAAGCAATCCGTTGCTCGAACAAACGGATCAGCACGACGAAATCGAGTCATTCGAAAAGGCAGACAGCGATTCACTGGATACCGGTGAAGCGCTTGAACAAAGGGACATGCCGGAAGAATTGCCGCTCGACGCTACCTGGGATGAGATCTACTCCGCAGGCACGCCGTCGGGCACTGGCACTGATTATCGCGATGAAGAACTGCCGATTTATCAAGGCGAAACCACGCAAACGCTTCAGGATTACCTGATGTGGCAGGTTGAGCTGACGCCGTTTTCAGACACCGACGCCGCTATCGCGACCTCTATCGTCGATGCCGTGGACAACACCGGCTACCTGACCGTGCCGCTGGAGGACATTCTTGACAGCATCGGCGACGACGATGTGACGCTGGAAGAAGTCGAAGCCGTACTCAAACGCGTGCAGCGCTTTGATCCTGTTGGCGTCGCCGCTCGCGATCTGCGCGATTGTTTGCTAGTGCAGCTTTCCCAGTTTGCTGACAGCACACCGCGTCTGGTCGAAGCCCGCCTGATCGTCAGCGATCATCTCGATCTGTTGGCCAATCATGATTTCCGTAGCCTTATCCGCGTCACGCGCCTGAAAGAAGATGTGCTGAAAGAAGCGCTGGCGCTGATCCAATCGCTCGATCCACGGCCAGGGCAGTCGATCAACACCGGCGAATCCGAATATGTGATCCCTGATGTACTGGTGCGCAAGGTTCAAGGCATCTGGGCCGTTGAACTGAACACCGACAGCATTCCCCGCTTGCAGATTAACCAGCAGTATGCGGCGCTGGGCAACAGCGCACGCAACGACAGCGACGGGCAGTTTATCCGCAGTAATCTGCAAGAGGCGCGCTGGCTCATCAAGAGTCTGGAAAGTCGTAATGACACACTGCTGAAAGTGACCCGCTGCATCGTCGAACAGCAGCAGGATTTCTTCGAGCAGGGTGAAGAATTCATGAAACCCATGGTACTGGCAGATATCGCCCAGGCAGTGGATATGCATGAATCCACCATATCACGCGTGACGACACAAAAGTTCCTGCACAGCCCACGCGGCATTTTTGAGCTAAAATATTTCTTCTCCAGCCATGTGAATACCGATAGCGGCGGAGAAGCCTCATCAACGGCAATTCGCGCGCTGGTCAAGAAGCTTATTGCGGCGGAAAACCCCGTCAAACCGCTAAGCGACAGCAAGCTTACGGCGTTGCTCTCCGATCAGGGCATCATCGTGGCGCGCCGTACCGTGGCAAAATACCGAGAGTCTTTATCTATCCCACCATCGAATCAGCGTAAACAACTGGTTTGATCTCAACAGAGAAGGAAGACACGATGCAGCTCAACATTACCGGACACCACATCGAAATCACTGAACCGCTGCGTGATTTTGTGAATGGCAAGTTTGCCAAATTAGAGCAGTATTTTGACCGGATTAATCAGGTCAATGTGGTATTGAGAGTGGAAAAAGTTCAGCAAATTGCCGAGGCCACGCTCCACGTTAATGGTGGCGAACTGCATGCAACCTCAGAAGCGGAAGATATGTACGCCGCGATAGATTTATTGATTGATAAGCTGGCAAGACAGCTCAATAAGCATAAAGATAAACTCAAGCAGCACTAATTTTCTCCTTTGTCGTTTGGCACAGGAACAAACTCGGCCCATCCATCGGGTGGGTCGGGATCACCAGAAGTGAAAGCGTCGTTAAGTGAAAATAAAATGAACCACGATCCCGTATTGCAACTCAGCACCGTATTACGTCCTGAATGCACCCGAAGCACCGTCCATTGCCAGAGTAAGAAACGGGCATTGGAAATTATCAGTGAGCTGGCCGCCAGACAGCTTAACATTCCTTCGCAGATTATCTTTGATGCCATCCTGACCCGGGAGCGGATGGGCAGCACAGGAATCGGCGGTGGCATTGCCATTCCTCACGGCAAGCTGGAAGACGATAATGCGCTGGGCGCCATCGGTGTTTTCATCCAGTTAGAGCAACCGATCGCTTTCGATGCTATTGATAATCAGGCTGTTGATCTGCTTTTTGCCTTGCTGGTTCCGGCGGAACAATGTAAAACCCATTTGCATACCCTGTCGCTTGTTGCCAAGCGGCTGGCGGATAAAACGGTTTGCCGACGCCTGCGTGCGGCGCAAAGCGATGAAGAGCTGTACCAGATTATGACGGAAGCCGGTTAAGCCGAATGGTTGTCATGTTCACGATGACGGGCGATTCGCCGTGGGTTCAGAGAATGCTTGCAATCCCTGCGCTAAGCCGTCATTTTTTTAGCTATACATCACTTTATAAAAACAGTGGCAATGAGAATTCGCCATCACGTTGCCAGAGGGGAGTCGTCAGATGGTGCTGATGATTGTCAGTGGTCGCTCAGGTTCAGGGAAATCTGTCGCCCTGCGCGCACTGGAAGATATGGGGTTCTACTGCGTAGATAACCTGCCTGTGGTTTTACTGCCAGAGCTGGCTAATACGCTTGCGGCACGTAATATTTCCGCAGCAGTCAGCATTGACGTGCGCAATATGCCGGAATCGCCAGAGATCTTCGAGCATGCCATGGAGCAACTGCCGCCAAGCTTCTCGCCTCAATTGCTATTTCTGGATGCCGACCGCAATACATTAATCCGTCGCTATAGCGATACCCGTCGCCTGCATCCGCTCTCCAGCAAGAATCTGTCGCTGGAAAGCGCCATTGATGAAGAAAGCGATCTGCTGGAGCCGCTGCGTTCACGCGCCGACCTGATTGTCGACACCTCCGAGATGTCGGTACATGAACTGGCTGAGATGCTACGTACCCGTTTGCTCGGCAAGCGGGAACGTGAGCTTACGATGGTGTTCGAATCGTTCGGTTTCAAGCACGGCATCCCCATTGATGCGGATTACGTCTTTGACGTGCGTTTCTTGCCGAACCCGCACTGGGATCCGAAGCTGCGCCCGATGACTGGTCTGGATAAGCCCGTTGCGTCCTTCCTCGACAGGCACACCGAAGTTCACAACTTCATCTACCAGACTCGCAGCTATCTGGAACTGTGGCTGCCAATGCTGGAAACCAATAACCGCAGCTATCTGACTGTCGCTATTGGCTGTACCGGCGGTAAACACCGTTCCGTCTACGTCGCCGAGCAGTTGGCAGACTACTTCCGTTCACGCGGTAAGAACGTCCAGTCGCGCCACCGTACGCTGGAAAAGCGTAAACCCTCGTAATCGTCGGCAACCCAATACAACTAGGTACCCCATGACAGTCCGACAAACGGTTGAAATCAAAAATAAGCTGGGTATGCACGCTCGCCCAGCCATGAAGCTGTTCGAACTGGTACAGAGCTTTGATGCAGAAGTGATACTGCGTAATGACAGCGGCACCGAAGCCGAAGCCAGCAGCGTGATTGCTATGCTGATGCTGGACTCCGCCAAAGGGCGCCTTATCGAAGTAGAAGCCACTGGCCCAGATGAAGAACAGGCACTTGCCGCCGTCATCGGACTGTTCGAAGCTGGGTTCGACGAAGACTAGCGATTTCCTTAGCAGGCTATCTGCCAGTTTTCATAGCAAGGAGCACTTCACTTTCCTCCCCGAACCTCCTACTATCTACCTACATAAATCATAATATTTTCTTATACCCCTGCTCCTTTGGGCGCGGGGGTTATTTTTATATCATCTAAAAATACCAACTGGAGAGGAGTATGACGAAACCTAACCTGACAATCAGTGAATTGGATGCAGAACGTCTGGATATGTTATTGGAGCAGCCCGCCTTTGCGGACAGCGAGATCGCACAGGCGTTGAATGAGGAGCTGGATCGGGCGGACATTCTGCCTTCGGCATCGATTCCCTCACATGTCGTCACCATGAATAGTCGGGTGCGTTTCCGCGACCTGAATACCAACGAAGAGCACATCCGCACGCTGGTTTATCCGGCCGCGGTGAAAGACAGCCAAGAACCGCTGTCGGTGATGGCTCCGCTGGGCGCAGCACTATTGGGAATGCATGTGGGAAATTCGATCACCTGGCAGTTGCCAAACGGTGAAGAAACGCGAATTGAAGTGCTCGAACTACTCTATCAGCCTGAAGCCGCAGGCGAGTACCACCGCTAAAGCTGCGGGGTACGATGGCCACTATCGGCATAGAGTAACAGCCGTCGGACACTGCCGACGGCGACGGTTACTCAACGCAGAACCGATTTATTCCCCGGCGATTTTCATATCAGGCAACAGCACGGAACCACACTGGATATTGCTTCGGGTTTCGATATCATTCCCCACCGTCACAATATTGCGCAGCATGTCTTTCAGGTTACCCGCGATCGTAATCTCACTAACTGGGTACTGGATTTCGCCGTTTTCAACCCAGAAGCCAGATGCCCCGCGGGAATAATCTCCCGTCACACCGCTCACGCCTTGCCCCATCAGTTCGGTCACCAGCAGGCCTTTGCCCATCTGTTTCAGCATGCCGTTGAAATCCAGACCTTGTCCGGCAATCCGCCAGTTATGAATACCACCCGCATGACCGGTGCTCTTCATCCCCAATTTACGAGCGGAGTAGCTCGTCATCAGCCAGGTCTGCAACACGCCCGCCTTCACAATGTCACGCGCCTGCGTCTGCACGCCTTCGCTGTCGAACGGCGTAGAAGCCAGCCCTTTAAGCAAGTGCGGCTGCTCCTCTATCGTCAGCCACTCTGGCAGAATCTGCTGGCCGAGTTTATCCAGCAGGAAGGTCGATTTACGATAAACGCTACCGCCGCTGATCGCGCCAACCAGATGGCCAAACAGGCCTGTCGCGACTTCGGCAGAGAACATCACCGGAGCCTGCATGGTTGGTAGCTTGCGCGGTGACAGGCGGGATAATGTGCGGCGCGCGCACTCTTCACCCACCCATTCAGGGCTGCGCAAATCATCCAGCGCACGGCCAACGGTGTAGGCATAATCCCGTTCCATATCGCCATTCACTTCAGCAATCACGCAACTGGACATGGAATGACGGCTGGAGCAGTAGCTTTTCAGCAAACCGTGGCTATTGCCGAACACCTTAACGCCATAATGACTGTTAAAACTGCCGCCTTCGGTGTTGGTGATACGCTTGTCAGCCTGTAATGCGGCCTGTTCTGCGCGAGCGGCTAACTCAATGCCGCGATCCGCATCCAACTCGGTCGGATGGAACAGATCGAGATCCGGCGCGTCAAACGCCAGAAGATCGCGATCCGCCGGGCCAGCAAACGGATCGACAGAGGTATAGCGCGCAATATCCAGCGCGGCCTGTACAGTGCGCGCTATCGCATCCGGGCTAAGATCGGTAGACGATGCGCTGCCTTTACGCTGTTGATGATAAACTGTGATGCCCAACGCACCATCGCTATTGAATTCAACATTTTCAACGTCACCATAACGGGTACTGACGCTAATGCCTGTCGTTTTTGTCACCGCGACTTCTGCCGCATCAGAACCGGCACGCGCCAGTTCCAGCGCCTGAGCCACCGCGAGCTCCAGCGCTTTACGTTGCTCTGCAACCTGAGTAGTTATCGTCATTGTTCTGCCATAATGAGTGGAAGAAAGCTCACCATCATCATCCCCGCAACGAGCACAAAAGGGGCGTATACTCTCTATACTTCACGCAGCCAACACGTAGGTAACGTGAAGAGTGAGGAGCATAAAATGGTGTAGCATGATGCTTTCTAGTCTAACAGGATCTACGGACAATTTCGCACAAAGCCCAAACCTGTTAGTATCAGCCTCTTTTTTTCTGGTGGGCACGCTGTTCACCATCCCGGAGCCGCTACGCGTAGCGTTAGAGATTGCTCCTGGACACTTTTTAGGAGCCAACCATGAAGCAAAAGTACGAAGACTGGCTGAATGACGTCCCAGATAACCAAGAAGACGACGAAGATGATGAAATTATCTGGGTCAGCAAAAGTGAAATAAAGCGCGATGCCGAAGCGCTGAAAGATCTCGGCGCGGAACTGGTCGATCTGGGCAAAAACGCGTTGGAGAAGATCCCGTTGGATGACGATCTGCGTGCGGCGGTGGAACTGGCACAACGGATCAAGAAAGAAGGCCGTCGCCGTCAGCTACAGTTGATTGGTAAAATGCTGCGCGCCCGCGATCCCGAGCCTATCCAAACCGCGCTGGATAAACTGAACAACCGCCATAATCAGCAGGTGGCGTTATTCCACAAGCTGGAACAGTTACGTGACCGTCTGATTGAAGAGGGGGACGACGTGGTCCCTGATATTCTGGCGCTGTATCCCCATGCTGACCGTCAGCAGTTGCGTTCTCTGGTGCGTAATGCCCAGAAAGAGAAAGCGGCGAACAAACCGCCGAAATCCGCCCGCCAGATCTTCCAGTATCTGCGAGAACTGGCTGAAACCACAGACTAATGTCAAAAGCGGGATGAGGTGTATGTCTCACTCATCCCGTGCTTTATTACCTCCCCACCAAGATTAACTGCTCAGCGCGTGCTGATAATCACGCAGGATCCCAGTCAAGCGTCCCACTGGCGCGGTCACACTCGGGGGAAGCTGCTGTTCCGTCAACATCTGCTGATAACGTTCAAGCTCGTCTAACAGCTGCGTGAAATAGCGGCTACGGGTGGTGTCACGTCGGGCCAATATCACCTGCTCTGCCGTCGCGCGAATCTGACGATGAAAGGCCGACAGTGCTGCGTTTTGCGGAATATCCAGCGTTCTCAGACGCTGGTGCATGATGATCAGCCACAGTGCGAGACGATACTTGGCAATGTCGTTAGGGAAGCGGTTAAGTAGCAGGAACAGCTGTTGATACAACGCAGGCAGGTGGTTTTCCTTGCGCCGCGTCGTGTTGGTCGTCAGCGCTGAAACCGCACCATACACAAAACGGTTCAGCAGCGTTCTCCCCGTATGCGTTTTGGTGTTATCTCGGATCAGCAGGATCACCATCAGCGCCAGAAAACAGCCGATGATCTGGCCGATCGCACTGTCCAAAAATTGACTGATGTGGAACGTCATCGGGTTGTCCAACACCAGGATATTGATCGTACTGGCTAGTGCGCCCAGCGAACCGAGACGACGTTTTTGTACTTCAAGCCCGAGGAAGAAGGCCATCGCCCCCAGACTCAGGCACAGCAGCAACATACTTTGCTGCGTTGAGGGCATAATAAACATGAACATTATTGCCCCCAGCGGCAGCGCGTAGATCGTCCCGAACAGAAAATCCTTCGCCATCATCTGCGGATTCGGCAAACGCATGGCAAGCGATGTCACCACCGCAATCATCACCATACATACGCTGCCAGAGGTCCAGCCGGTGCTCAACCAGAACAAACAGCCCAGTGCAGTCGCCACGCCAGTACGTAAGCCGTTGATCATGGCATGATGAGTTTCGGCTGATGGTGCTTTAATTTCCACCTCGCTGTTCAACACGTCAGCTTCAATCGTCGTGATACGCCCGTTGGTGTGCACGCCTTTCGCTAACAACAAATAGCGCGTCGCCGCCCCCACCCAGCTAACCAATGTAGGCGGCACGTCACGGCTGTTTGCGGCAATCAGGTGTCGCAATGCTTTCACACGGCAATGCACATCGCGGAATGACTCAACGGGCTGATCCAACACCAGCTTCAGGCTGCTTTTTACAGGAGTCGGGGCATCCTGCAAAATCAGGTAGGTTTCACACGCCTGGGTAATCATCGTGAGCGACTGCGTGTGCAACGACGTTAAACGGCGGTTACTGTTCTGCCAACGTGAGGATTCCAGCATCAGGCTGCTGCGCATGCCGCTTAGCGCGGTCGTTTTACGCACCAGCGCGTGCCATGCCGCATCGATGGTTTCTTTCTCCACGCCGTTCATGCTGAGTTGCAGTAAGCGATATTGATCCACCAGCAGCTCACCAATGTTCCGGTCAACGTCCTGTTTGATCGAACGTGGCGAAAACAGTAAATCCGCCAGAATGGCACAGACAATGCCCAGTACAATCTCGCTACAGCGCTCCACGGCAAACTGCGGCGTCAGCAGCGGCGTGCCCTGCGTCGACACAATAATAATCAGCGCGGTATAGCCTGCCAGCCCGAACACATAGGCATTTTCGACTTTAACCAGTGAAGAAACCCAGGTGCAGAGGCCAGCCCAAATACAGCACAGCATTAACATCACCACCGGTGCGCGCACAGTGGCAATAATGATGATAAGTGCACCGATACAGCCGATAAAGGTGCCAATAATACGCAGAATACCACGATGACGAATGGCACCGGAAAACGGCTCGCCGCCTGCGGCAAAAGCGGGGCCGGCAGCAACAATTGCCGCTGTCAGCACCGACCAGCGCGGAGTTTCCAACTGGAGATGGAAACCCAGAAACAGGGACAGCACAATCGCAAAGCTCAGTTTGAAGGCAAAGCGCACACGCGCAAACGTCGGTGTCGTAAAGAACATAGGAACGGTTAACGAGGGCGTTTTCATCATCGTCTCGCTTAACCAAACTCACGCAGGCGATAAAGGAGACGGATAAGCGGCGACGGCTTTTTATCATTGTTGACCTGCTCACCGGTGATCACCACGGTTGCCGTCGTACCAGCCGGATAGAGGTCGCCCATTTGGCGATCGAGGCGAATTTTTACCGGCACACGCTGCGCCAAACGCACCCATTCCAGATTAGAATCCACGTTAGCCAGGCCTTTATTGTTTGCGCTGCTGCTGCTGTTATTCACGCCAGCCGCTACGCTATCCACCGTGCCATAAAATATCTTTTCGCTGCCCAACGGCGTAATTTCCACACGGTAGCCACGACGCACGCCTTCAAGCTTGGTTTCTTCCATGTACGCCAGCAGATAGAACGAATCCTTCTTCACCAGCGCTACCGCCGTGTTACCTCGTTCAATGAACTCACCGCTCTGCACATGCAGGTTGGTCACCCAGCCGTCGGCAGGGGCGCGCACCACGGTACGTTCCAGCTCCAGTTGCGCCAGTGACAACACCGCCTGCGCTTTAGCAAGCTGGTGCGTGGCGGTTTCCAGCGCATTACTGGACTGATCGATATTTTCCTGCGACATCGCACTGATGCCCAGTCGCGTCCGACGCCCTGATTCCCGACGTTTTTCCGTCACCAGCGCCTGATAATAGGCGACATCGGCTTCCGCCTGCGCCACGGCCTGATGGTAGCGTGGCTGATCGATGACAAACAGCACATCCCCTTTGTTCACCAACTGATTGTCCGTGACGCGAACATCGCTCAACAACCCACTGACGTCCGGCGCAATGGCGACAACGTCCGCCGTAAATTTGGCGTCACGCGTCCAGGGTGATTCGGTATAAAACGCCCAGATACGGAAAATGGCGACAATCGCACACAGCACAATCACCAGCGTAATAACCACGCGGCTCAGTTTTTTGATCAGCACGGCCTGCTGTCTAAACAAGGTTAAAAAGAACGCTTTCACAGACGCCTCACAGACCGTAACGGAAAAGTAAATAGAACAAACAGCAGAACAGCGCGCTGTTAAACAGCGCCGGATGCCAGACGAAGTCATAGATACCCGTCGGTTGCAGCAGGCGATTCACGACAAAAAACAGGGTCAATGACACCAGCAAGACAAAAAATACGGGGGGAAATGACAACCCGAACAGCACCATAACCGGGAGTGAACTCATCCTCTTTTCCTTTTTTCTATTAGGTAGTGGTAGCGCGCAGGTTCGCTACCGGATGGTGAATGATGTCGTCTGATGCTGACGTTCAGCCTAGACAAAAGCGCGTCATCCCGCAGGCTGTAGCCAGCGAATTAAATAGCGTTAAACTGATGAATAGCGATACCAGCAGAGACTGACTAGCGATGGGAAATCAGCGCGCGATCTACATTGGGTAAATAAACACAATCATCGGGTAGCCCTAGGTAGTGAATAATCATGGACGACCACAGGGGCGATGTCTGTTCGCTTTCGCCTTCAGTCAACACTGCCGCTTGAGCGATGGCGGACAATGCTCCACCCAGCATCACCGGATAGGCTATATTATGGATGCTTATTATCACCTTATCTACATAGTGTGATCTAAATCACTTTTAAGCCAGAGTGAATAATGGAAAGACTAAAGAGTATGTCGGTGTTTGCCCGCGTGGTGGAATTTGGTTCTTTTACCGCGGCCGCCCGCCAGTTGCAGATGAGCGTATCCGCCGTCAGCCAAACCGTCACCAAGCTCGAAGATGAACTACAGATTAAGCTACTGAACCGCAGTACGCGCAGCATTGGACTGACGGAAGCGGGGAAAATTTACTATCACGGCTGTCGCCGCATGCTGCATGAGGCGCATGAGGTCCATGAGCAACTTTACGCTTTCAACAATACGCCCATAGGCACACTGCGTATCGGCAGTTCTTCCACGATGGCGCAGAATGTGTTGTCCACCATGACTGCCGCGATGCTGAAGGAATACCCCGGTTTGTCCGTCAATCTGGTCACAGGAATTCCCGCTCCTGACCTGATTGCCGATGGGCTGGATATCGTTATCCGCGTCGGTGCATTGCAGGATTCCAGCCTGTTCTCGAAACGCTTAGGCTCGATGCCCATGGTGGTCTGTGCCGCCAAAAGCTATCTGGCACAGCACGGCACGCCGGATAAACCGGCAGATATGGTGAATTTTTCCTGGCTGGAATACAGCGTGCGTCCCGACAGCGAATTTGAGCTGATCGCCCCGGAAGGCATTTCAACCCGCGTCACGCCACAAGGACGCTTTGTCACCAACGATCCGCAAACGCTAGTGCGCTGGCTCAAGGCTGGCGCGGGTATCGCGTACGTGCCGCTCATGTGGATCGTGGATGAAATCCATCGCGGCGAAATCGAGATTCTATTTAATCGCTACCACTCCGATCCGCGCCCAGTCTATGCACTCTACACCCGCAAAGACAACCTGCCGCTAAAAGTACAGGTCTGCATTAACTACATGACGGAATACTTCAAAAACGTCGCCCTGACGTATCAGGGCTACCGGCAGAATCATAGCGAGGAAAAAAAACCGCGCTAATAACGCGCGGTCTTAAAGGGAACTCAGGACTCAGAGCAAATTACGCGGTGCCGCCAACGGTCAGGCTTTCCAGCTTCAGCGTAGGTTGGCCAACGCCGACAGGCAGGCTTTGCCCTTCTTTACCACACACGCCGACGCCTTTATCCAGCGCCAGATCGTTACCGACCATCGAGATCTGCTGCATTGCTTCAATACCAGAGCCAATCAGCGTGGCACCTTTGACTGGCGTGGTGATACGACCTTTTTCGATCAGGTACGCTTCGGACGTCGAGAAGACGAACTTGCCAGAAGTGATATCAACCTGACCGCCGCCAAAGTTTGGCGCATACAGGCCGTATTCAACGCTGGAGATAATCTCTTCTGGCGTAGATTTCCCGGCCAGCATGTAGGTGTTCGTCATACGTGGCATTGGCAAGTGGGCATAAGACTCGCGGCGACCGTTGCCCGTCGGCGCGACGCCCATCAGACGAGCGTTCAGCTTGTCCTGCATGTAGCCTTTCAGTATCCCGTTTTCAATCAGGACATTGTACTGCCCTGACACGCCCTCATCGTCCATTGAGAGGGAGCCACGGCGTCCGCTCAACGTACCATCATCCACCACCGTGCACAGCTCTGATGCGACGAGTTTCCCCATCTGTCCGCTGAACACTGACGTGCCGCGACGGTTAAAGTCGCCTTCCAGACCGTGACCTACCGCTTCATGCAACAGCACGCCCGGCCAGCCTGCGCCCAGTACCACAGGCATCGGCCCTGCGGGTGCGGCCACCGCCGACAGATTTACCAGCGCCATACGCACGGCTTCTTTTGCCCAGGCGTCGACACGCGCTTCGCCGTCCGCCACTTCCCAGAAGTAGTCATAGCCGCCACGCAGGCCGCCGCCGCTGGAACCGCGTTCACGTTTACCTTCAGATTCGACCAGCACGCTAATCGACAGGCGAACCAGCGGACGTACATCCGCCGCCAGCGTGCCATCCGTCGCCGCCACTAGCACCAGTTCATACACACCGGTCAGGCTGGCCGATACTTCCTGTACCCGTGCATCCGCAGCACGCGCGACCGTATCGGCACGCTGCAACAGCGCAATTTTGTCCTCACGCGTCAGGCTATCCAACGGATTCAACGTTGGATAAAGCGCATTATGCGATACCGCACCCAACGTGTGCGCCGTGCCAGTACCCTGCTCCCGCACAATGCTGCGTGCAGCCTGAGCACTCTGATGCAATGCATTCAGCGTGATCTGATCGGCATAAGCAAACCCAGTCTTTTCTCCGTCAATCGCACGGATACCCACGCCCTGATCGATATTGTAAGAACCGTCTTTAATGATACGATCTTCCAGTACCCAAGACTCATGGTAGCTGGACTGGAAATAGAGATCGGCATAGTCCAGACGACGCTCATTAAGCGACCCCAGCACAGCGGCGAGATCGTCAAGATTCAATTTGTTAGCGGTGAGTAACTGCTCACTGACAAACGCAAGGCTCATAGTTTTTCACTCTTTATCAGATAATCGGTTGAGTACACTGCGCAGTCCTAACGGCATTATTCGCCTTTCTTTTTGTTCGGCTCACGCAGCACTTCCTGAATCTTTGGCTGATCGACGCTACCGGAAATCTGGTAGCGAATCAGCGAAATCTTGTTCCATAGTGGTGCCAGCACTTTACTGGCAGCAAACACGGCGGCTCCCACAACTGGGTTGACGGCAAAGGCAGTCGCTACACCCACCGTTGCGGAAATTTCTGGGGCGATAACCGCTTCCATATTGACCTGTCGCTGAGCGAGGTCGAGATCGCCTTTCATCGCGATATCCGCCTCCAGCCCGTCGATCAGCATATCATCAGTATGCAACACGCCGTCTTTAATCCATGCGGTGCTGCGAATCGAATCGAAGTAAAATCCACGACCAAACGTATCACTAAAATCAAACCGCAGCTTACGCATCAGCGCATCGAAGCTCAATAAACGCAGCAGTTGCCCCGCCTGACCCGCGCCGACTTCGGCAATTTCACCCTTACCAATGCGCGTGTGCAATATTCCGCTCAGGCTGGCAATATCCGGTGCCCACGGCGTTCCACGCCAGTACAAATCGTAATCCACATCGAAAGAACCGGCCTTGAGCGGTGAATCCACGCCGAACCAGTTAGCGTTCTGTTCCAGACTGTCTCCCGTCAGGCGGCCTTTTAGCGCGCTCCGGACCCCTTCCGCATTTTCCTGCCAGGAACCGTTTACCGTCAGACGGGCTTTACCCGTATCAATAATGCCATCCGTCAGCGTTAATTTTTCCTTTTCTGGCAGCAGCGTTCCCTGAATGCTTCCCATATTCTGCCCGATAATCCAGCACTGGCGACAGTTAACCGCCAGCGACGGCCAGTCTTCAAAGCTAATGCTCGGGTCGTTCAGTGGCGATTTTTTCTCTGCTAGCGCCACCGGATTGGTCGCTTCGTTCCCTTTCCACTGAGGATTGTAGTAGAGATAATTGATGTCGCTGCGCCACATACCACGATTGGGAATCTCAACCGTTCCGTCAATTTCACGCCCTTTTGCCCGCACTTCGCTGCCAGCAAGCGTATTTTTGCGCGTAATTTCCAGATCATGCCACTGCTGACCTAGCAGCTGTAGCTCAGGCGTACGCAAGGTCACCGCTTCTGGGAAACGAAGGGAACTCTGTGCCTTTCTCCCTTCCGCCGATGTCGAGGCACGCAGCGATGGCAGGAGCCCCAGCCAGCTTTCCGCATCCAACGGCGGAAGATCGAGCACCAGCGAGGAGTTTTCTGGTAATGCAGGCGCCGCCGTTGTTCCATTCTGCCAGCTTGCTCGTGCCAGCGTCACGGTGTCGCCTTTCAGCAGCCATTGGCTATTGAAGTGGTTATCCTTGCCCAGCCGTCCCTGCATCGTGAAGCCATTCAGGTCGCCGCTGGCTTTTACCTCCAGCGGCAGGCTCTCACCAGCAGGCTTACTTAGTGGGTTAGGTAAGTGACTGCTTACTTTGCTTAAATCAGCCTGTACATCAACATTATAGGTTGCTTTACCGGAATGCGGCAGGTTAACGGAGACCATACTCTTCCAGCCCGCCAAACCGGACACGTCTTTACTTGCCGATGTCGGTAAACCAGGCAAGCGCGCAGGTTGCCAATCGCCCTGCAAGCCAACATTCACCAGAAAAGCCTTCGCTTGCTCTTCTGTGGTGAAGTTGACCGCCATTGGCTGATTCATCCAATTCGCCTGAAGCGTATCACTGCGTAAATTGCCGTTTTCATAGCGGAATTTACCCGTGAGATTCTTAATCGTGGTATTCAACGGTTTGATATACAGACTGTTATTGTTCAGCGCAATGTCGCCACTGGCGCGAACATCGTCACCAGCAAGCGGAATATCCAGATGCAGCGTGCCTTTCACCGGCCCGCCAATTTTCAGTTCATCCAGCGCCGTACCCAACGAGGATTTCAGCGGCGTCTGATTAAAATAGTTCCCCACTTCAGGCCCCGGACCTTCCAGCTCGCCATCAATGAGCAGCATCTCTTTTTCATAATCGGGAATGACCGCGCTAATATTCTTGCCTTCTACCTTGCCCAGCCAGGTTTGTGGCGCAAACATCCATAAGCCGTTGTTGGCGAAATCCAGATTAATATCCAGCGGCGTCAGCGCAGGCCAGCCCGGTTGGAACTCGAAGGTCGCCTCTTTCACCGGCACCCAGACTTCAAACTGACCTTCATTATGCGTATACGGGAAATGTTGCGGATTACCGGCAAAGATCAGCGTCGCGTTATCGACACGACCGCCTTTCAGCGCACCGCTCAGATAGTCCACCAGCTCGGTGCCCATAAACCATTCAGGATAATAGCGCCAGGCATCCGCTGCATCGGTCAGCCGAATACCCGCCAGAATATCTAGCTTCGGCTCTTGTTTGACTGGCTGTTCGTAACGGAAATCACCATTCGCCCATAGCGATTTCGCCTGCACGTCCAGACCATGACTCCAAAGCGCCAGACCCTGTGCGTCATTACGCCAGTCAATCGTGCCGCTAGCCTGCTTGATTTCCAGCGGCGCGCGGAACATATCGACATAGGGCAGCGTGCTCTGATCTAACGCGACGCTAACCTGACCACGCTCGGCGCTACCGCGGGCAGAGCCAGAGAAATGATTAACACCCGGCAGCAATTTCCACTGCTTCCAGCTCACGTCCTGCCAATTGGCCTGAAAGCGGCTTCTCTCCGGCTGTTGCAGAGGAATATCGACCGCAACGGTATTCAATGTGCCCGTCGGTTTCAGTTCTGCCCAACGTTCTTTCAAGGCTGGCGTAGTGCTGGAAAGCAGCGGAAGCAGCGTACTTACCCGCTCCAGCGCCAGATCACTGGCTCGAACGCGCAGTTCTTCTTGCCGATCGGGTCCTAACATGTGTTCGTTTTTTGGCAGCCAGAGAGCAGAGAGACGACCTTTCGGCCAGGCGACGCCATCCGTTGCCAGATTCAATTCAGGTACATCCACCAGCCAACCATTCTCCTGACGGCTGACATGCAGCGCCATGTCATCGACCTTCAGGCGATGTGCATCGCGGCCTTCACCCCAGTTGGCCGTTCCCTGATTCAGGAACACATCACCGCTGTGGATGTCGCCTTCACGAACGTTCAGCCAAGCCGCTAGGCTAAAGTCAGCACTTTCCAGCCCAGTCGTGTTTTTCATCCAGCGGCTGAGCCAGGGCTTCATATCGATATTGTCAGCCTGCAGGTAGAACGTGCCGTTGCTGAGCAGCCCCTGCTCATCGTGCAAGTCCATGCGCATTTGCACCACGCCGTGCTGACCGTTAAAACTCGACAGGCTGATCAAACCTTCCGCACGATGACGTTTGTCGGTATTCAGCCAAGTCAGTTGCGGAATACTCAGCTCCGCGCGGGAACCGGAAGGCGTCAGGAAGGTGATATGGCTATCACGCAGGTCAAAGTGATCAAACTGGCGCAGGAAAAGGTCACTAACCTTTCCTGACTCCATCAGTTTGGTGTCCTGCTGCTGCCCTGTGAATTGGCTATTAATATCAAGCTTTAACTGGTGAAACGTGAGATCGCGAAACTGCCAGCGCCCGTGTAACAGCGACTGCCACACATCCAACGCCAGCGTAATGCGATCAACCTGCCAGTCTGATTCAGGCAGGGACGTGCGAAATTTTTCAATCTCCAACGTGGGGCCAAAGGACTCCCAGCGCCCCGTCATCGAGCCAATTTCCAGCGGAACACCCGCCGCAGACTGCGCCCAGGCCACCAACTGTGGCCGGAAGTGATCGAGCTGCGGCAGTACCAGTCTTAAGCCGCTGACTAACAGCGCAACCATCACGACAAGCGTGGCACCCGTGATGACGAGTATTCCGGGCAGTCGCCTCACTACTATCTCCTTCTTTCGTCGCCGACGACGAGCGCACGAATTTACATCATGACGACGTCAAACTGCTCCTGGCTATACAGGGGTTCGATTTGTACTTTGACCTGCTTGCCGACGAAAATTTCAACCTCAGCTAAGGCGTGTGATTCGTCGCTTTTCAGCGCTTCTCCGACCGCCGGTGAGGCATAGACTAGGAAACGATCGGTGTCATACGCATGGTGGACACGCACAATTTCACGCATGATTTCATAGCAGACGCTTTCTACCGTCTTCACCGTGCCGCGACCGTGACACGTCGGGCATTCATGGCAGAGCACGTGTTCAATACTCTCACGCGTGCGTTTACGCGTCATCTCCACTAATCCTAGTTGAGAGAAGCCGTTAATACTGGTTTTAACCCGATCTTTACTGAGCGCCTGCTCCAGTGAATGCAGAACGCGCCGACGGTGATCTTCATTATTCATATCGATGAAGTCGATAATGATAATACCGCCGAGGTTACGCAGACGCAGCTGCCGCGCAATCGCCTGCGTGGCCTCTGTGTTGGTATTAAAAATGGTTTCATCCAGATTACGATGGCCGACAAACGCCCCCGTGTTGATGTCGATGGTCGTCATCGCCTCAGTCTGATCGATGATCAAATAGCCGCCGGATTTCAGTTCAACCTTTCTGTCCAGCGAACGCTGGATCTCATTTTCCACATCAAACAGGTCAAAAATGGGCTGTTTACCCGCATAGTGTTCGAGTTTGCGGGTCATCTCTGGGATATATTCGGAGGTAAATTCCAGCAGCGCTTCATAGGTCAGCCGAGAGTCAATCCGAATGCGATCCAACGCCGCACCAGCAAAATCACGCAAAATACGCTGAGCGAGCGCCACTTCACCATAGAGCTTGCATTTGGTCTGGTTGCGTTTTTTGCGTTGCATCACCTTGCCCCACAGGCGCTTCAAAAACGCCGCATCCTGCGAAAGCTCTTCTTCACCGATCCCTTCTGCTGCGGTACGGATGATGAAACCACCGTCATCGTCACAATACTCGGCGACCGTCTTCTTTAAGCGCTCACGTTCCGCTTCGCTCTCAATCCGCTGTGACACGCCAACGTGCGATGCGCCGGGCATAAACACCAGATAGCGCGATGGCAACGTGATATCCGTCGTCAGACGCGCGCCTTTGGTTCCGAGTGGATCTTTGACCACCTGCACCATGAGATCCTGTCCCTGACGCACCAGTTCGGCGATATCACGGACGTGAAAATTCTTCTGTTCGTCACCGGCAACACATTCGGTGTGCGGCATAATATCGGACGCGTGCAAGAATGCCGCTTTATCCAGACCGATATCCACGAATGCCGCCTGCATGCCCGGCAGAACGCGGCTCACACGGCCTTTATAAATGTTGCCGACAATACCGCGCTTCGCATCACGCTCAATGTGGATTTCCTGCAGAATGCCGCCGTCAATATAGGCAACGCGCGTTTCTGAAGGTGTAACGTTTACCAGTAACTCAGCAGTCATGTTTTCCTCTTGCACTCCGCAACGCAGCGAAGTTACTGAATAGCTCATGGGTTTCTACCAGCGGCAGCCCTACCACCGCGTAATAGCTCCCGTTAAGTGACCGGACAAAGCATCCCCCTTTGCCCTGAATACCGTAAGCCCCAGCTTTATCCATCGGCTCGCCGCTAGCGATATACCGTTCGATATCCTGCTGCGAGAGCGGGCGGAAGACGACGTCGGTGATCACCAGACAACTCAATATATCGTCTTTATCTGCCAGCGCGACGGCCGTCATCACCTGATGTGGTTTCCCAGACAGCTGGCTCAACATCTCTGCAGCATGGGCTTCATCTTGCGGTTTTTCCAACACCTGCCCATTCAGCACCACGATGGTATCCGCCCCCAGCACTGCCAAATCGAGCGGTGCAACCGCGACACCCGCTGCGGCTTTTTCATGTGCCAGACGCCGGACATAGACTTCCGCCGTTTCCTCCGCTAACCGCTGCTCTTCCACCGCGACGTTCAATACAGCAAAAGGAATATCGAGCTGCGCGAGCAATTCACGACGGCGGGGAGAAGCGGAAGCTAGGTAAAGCTGGGTCATTAATCACCTTATTGCACAGTAAACTGACGGCGAATTTTACGCATCAGCAGGAACAACCACGGCCAGAGTACGCCATCCACGACGCTATTCCAGAATGTTTCTGGTCGGAAAGCGACATTTATAACTAAAAATTCTGCCCAGAATACCGTGAGGTCCATCAGCAGCGACAACAACATGACGATTAATGCCTGCTGCCATAACGCCATATTTCGGAACAGTTGGAATTTAAATGCGACCAGATAAGAAACAATGCTCAACGCCAGCGCCCGTACTCCCAGTGTAGACCCAAGAATCAGATCCATAATCAGACCTAATATAAATCCTGTGCCGACATTCACCCGATGTGGCAATGCCATCACCCAATAGATAAGGAACAGCGTCAGCCAGGAGGGGCGAAACATGTAGATTTCATCCGGCCACGGCATAATCTGCAAAACCATAGCGATCAGAAAAGAAAGCCAGATAATCCAGTTGCCATGCCTGCGATAACGGTTCATTGACGGCCTCTCTGCGGCTCGACAGTGGGCGCAGCGGCATCAGGAGGAAGCGGCGGCCCCATGTCGTCAGGCGACGGTAAAACCTGCGGCATCATCTGCATCAGGCGTTCATTAGCAACCCGATGAACTTCCGCCGGCGGCAGCGACGTATTGGAGTTATTCTCCACGCCCCACAGTAACAGCAGATAGCGCAAACGCTGCAATCCCGCCGTCGGTCGAGCCTGAATAATCGTATAGGCCCGCTGTGTATCGGCTTTGACCGATGACACAACCGCGACCGGATACCCTTCTGGGAAACGTCCACCCAGACCCGATGTGACCAGCACGTCACCGACACGAATATCAGTATTGTTAGGGAGGTGTTCCAGTTGCAGATCGTCAGCGCAGCCATTACCGGCAGCAATCACCCGGATATCATTGCGCAACACCTGAATGGGCAGCGCGTGGGAAACATCACAAATCAACAAAACTCGGCTGGTAAACTCACCAACCGCCACAACCTGACCCACCACGCCTTTATCGCTGATGACCGGTTGCCCTTCATACACGCCGTTCGCCTGACCTTTATCAATCACGACCTGATCGCTGTAAGGGTCGGTTCCGGCAGACATCACCTGCGTTACCATCTTATGCTCATCCTGACGCAGCGGCGAGCCGAGCAATTCACGTAACCGCGCATTTTCCTGCTTGAGCTGGCCCAGCAACAGCAAGTCGCTGTTTTTCATCAACAGTTCCTGACGCAGTGCGGTATTTTCAAGGCCTAATTGCCCACGGGTTGCCAGTGAGGCAGACATATTGTCCAGAACCTGACGGGGCCCATTCGCCAGAAAATAAAATGGGCTGACGGCGGTATCCATGTACGTTCTGATTTTGACGAACGAACCAAGCCGACTGTCCGCAACGATCACGACAATCGCGGTAACGACAGCAAGAAAAAGTCGTAATTGCAGGGAAGGCCCCCTGCTAAAAAGCGGCTTCATAAAATTTGCGTATTCCTCGACAGCAACCTCAAATCGCCCCTGGCGATTTTTAACGTCACAAAGCGGCACCCCGTAGGGCGGATTTCATTCGCTCAGGCAAATAAAAAAGGGGTAACCACGAGAGATGAAAAACGCAGGCGTTCATCCATCCGGTCCCCCCTTTTCCAGACAGGATTACTCCTCGCTGAACAAATCGCCACCGTGCATGTCGATCATTTCCAGCGCCTTGCCGCCACCACGGGCAACACAGGTCAGTGGATCTTCAGCCACCACGACCGGAATACCGGTTTCTTCCATCAGCAAGCGATCCAGGTTACGCAGCAGCGCGCCGCCGCCGGTTAACACCATACCGCGTTCGGAAATATCGGAGGCCAGCTCCGGTGGGCACTGTTCCAACGCCGCCATGACCGCGCTGACGATACCCGTCAACGGCTCTTGCAGCGCTTCCAGAATTTCGTTGGAATTCAACGTGAAACCACGCGGCACACCTTCAGCCAGGTTACGACCGCGTACTTCAATCTCAAGCACTTCATCGCCCGGATACGCAGAGCCGATTTCATGCTTGATACGCTCCGCCGTTGCTTCACCGATCAGTGAACCATAGTTACGGCGAACGTAGTTGATGATCGCTTCATCAAAGCGGTCACCACCAATACGGACAGAAGAGGAGTACACCACGCCATTCAGCGAGATCACCGCGACTTCCGTGGTACCACCACCGATATCTACGACCATGGAACCTGTCGCTTCGGATACCGGCATGCCAGCACCGATCGCAGCCGCCATCGGCTCTTCGATCAGGAACACTTCACGGGCACCCGCACCAAGTGCAGATTCGCGAATGGCACGACGTTCAACCTGGGTTGCGCCTACCGGAACACACACCAGCACGCGCGGGCTCGGACGCATAAAGCTGTCGCTATGCACTTGCTTAATGAAGTGCTGCAACATTTTTTCCGTGACCTGGAAATCGGCGATAACACCGTCTTTCATCGGGCGAATCGCCACGATATTCCCAGGCGTTCTGCCCAGCATCTGCTTAGCGTCGTGACCTACCGCCGCCACGCTTTTTTGGGAACCGGCGCGATCCTGACGAATCGCAACCACGGAGGGTTCATTCAGTATGATGCCCTGCCCTTTAACGTAAATCAGGGTATTGGCGGTACCCAGGTCGATGGACAAGTCGTTGGAAAACATGCCACGAAATTTCTTAAACATAACTAAAGGATAATCCTGCAAGCTGGGGGCGAAAAATAAATCCGCCTACTTTACCAACCACACGAAGCAGCGACAAGGCACGAAAAGGCTCTGCTTCGGTGAAAAATGAGTCTGCGTTGCGCTCGTCGGCGTCAGGGAGAAGGCACAACATGCTTTCTCCTCAGGCGGCAAGGCATCTTACCGCTGTCCACCCGACAGCATTGCGCTAACACAGGACATAAAATCTAACATTTAATCGGATTGCCGCTATCGTAAGCACACACTAACCGATTTAACAACCGCCTCATTCTACGTCAATTTGCACAGGACGTTTATACTAAACACGATGCCGCGATGAATATTTTTTCAGCTCATCCGTTACAAGGACTGATGCGGCAAAAAAATCCCCTTGCCCACCATAGACACCCTTGCCCAACAGCATTCGCCACTCCTCTTTGGTACGCACGCCAGCGGCAAACACCCGCGTTTGCGTGCCTTTACAGGCTTCGGTCAGGCTTTGTACAAACAGCTGATTTTCTGGGCGGCGTTCAAGACTACGCACCAAACCGGGATGAAGCTTGATGATCTCCACGGGGAGTGACTTGATATACGTCGTACTCACCAGCGTTAAACCCGCCTGCGTGACGGCCAGACGACAGCCTAATCCCAGAATCACATTAAGAACGGGTCGCAGGCGGCCGATATATTGACAAACATCTGCCTCTGCAAGTTCAAATAAAATGCGCTGCCGCTGCGTTTTCGGACATTGGAGTAAGATTTCTTTAAGCCAACGCAGGAAAGGCTTCTGCAAAAGTGAGTCTACACTTACCGGCAAAGCCAGTGTTTCTCCAGGCCAGCTCGCTGATAAATCAATAATACGCGCCACCAACTGCCGATCATAGCTGGCTGCCAGCCCCAGTTGTTGAACCAGCGGCATATACTCCGCGGCGAGCAGTTCCTGTTCTCCGTCGTAGATCCGGCTCATCATTTCACGATGATGTACCACGCCCTCTTTCGTGACAGCGGGTTTCTGATACAGCCGCGGGCCGCCGCGGGCCAACGTCTGTTCCAGCAACGTGCGCCATTTCACACTGCCACGCCCTTTGTCTGGCACCTGCCTGTCAAACACACACCAACTATTACCGCCCTGCAACACCGCGTTGCGTGTCGCGTCCTCCACGCTCTCCATCACCTGCTCGGCACTTTGCCCGCCGCGATAGGCACAGATACCAATGTGGAGAACGTCCTCGCGATCGATCAACGGACAGGCGGGGAGAATATCGATAGACTTCACCAACTGCGTGGCAATTGCAGTGGCTTCCTTTAGCGTGCTGTGGGGGAGCAATACGGTGAAATCGCTGCTGAAGTAACGCGCCAGCAGCGCGGAGGGATAACGCATGACAAACGTCGATAGCAGGTTGATCAGCGTGAAACGGTATTCCTGAAGTGCACTGGTATAGCCATGCGTTTCCTGCAAGGTTTCAAAATCGGGTACGCGGATCATCATGACAACGCCGTGCGTCCCCACTTCTTCACCCTCTTCCAACTGCGTGGTCAGCTGATTATCAAAAAACAGACGATTACTCAGCCCAGTTTCGGCATCCTGTGCGGCGAACGCGCGAATTAAGGTATCAACCCGCCCGCGTTCCTCACGCGCTTCGACTAAATCAGACAACAGTTTATCGAGCGCGCCGCTGGTATTCACCGGCCATTCACGTACCGAGCCCTGCATAACCGATTCACGTTCGCCCTTGAGAATACGCTGTGCCCGCGCCTCCAACTCTTCCTGCCCAGCAACCTGCAGACGCAACCAGCGAATGGAAAAGTACAGCATGAGAAGCATCAAGCCCGCAGCCAGCAATACCGATAGCGTCGACACCACGAAACGCGGTAAACCAATCAGCGGGTCGACATATTTCAAGGCGACCGTCATGTTCAGATGATGCATCAGCGGAAATTCAACCTCGTGATAGAGGTGTGTGCGTTCCCAGCCAGCCTCAGGCAACTGTATTGAATAGAGTGTCGAATCGTTGTCCTGAATATCCAGCGCCACAATGCCTGCCGTTTTCATCATTCCCGGCAGCCAATATTGAATATTTTCGGGCGATTGCACTAATAGCGCCTGATCGATACTGGCCGTGACCTCGCGTAGCTGCTGCTCGGTTCGCAACTGGCTATAATAACAGAGGCTAAATATGGTACTGAAAAACATAAGAAAAATGGCGAGAACCGTCAGCAATACTATGAGTATCGAGAACCTGGTCGTAAATCCCATCCCTGCGTCCTATTCCAAATAATTGTTATTTCTGCGAGTTTGTTGTTTTTTATCAGTTCGCATAGGCCAGCTACATAGTAGCTTTTTTAACAAACAGTACCTTTTAACAAACAGTACCTGTAATAACTATACCCTAAATAATTCAAGTTCCAGGACAAAACGCTAGCGTTTTGAACAACGCAAAGCGTTGGCCCGCTAGAGCGAGGCTCAGAGATGAGCTGGGTATTGCCAACGCACATGCGGCTTGAAGAATGACGGGTAGAAGCCACCTTCGAGTGGTTGTTACACCCTGAAAAAAAGTATTTCATCTCTCCTGTCGCGGTTTCTACCGCAATTACTCTATAACTAAGTGAACGGTAAGCAGTAAAAACGCCACTTTGCGTCAACAATAATAATGACTGGCGGGAGTTCACATGCAAAAACATCGCAAGTTCACGGAAGCCGACGTTACGCCGGAATCCCTCTTCTATCAGCGCCGACGCGTACTCAAAGCGCTGGGTATTTCCGCTGCCGCGCTTTCACTCCCCTTTTCTGCACAGGCCGACCTGCTGGCCTGGTTTAAAGGTGCCGATAAACCCAAAGCGCCGCCGGGTAAACCGCTCACGTTTAGCCAACCTGCGGACTGGAAGATCGATTTACCACTCACGCCGGAAGATAAGGTCACGGGGTATAACAACTTCTATGAGTTCGGGCTCGATAAAGCCGACCCGGCAGCGAATGCTGGTGGGTTAAAAACCGAAGGCTGGACCATCAAGATAGACGGTGATGTCGCTAAACCCCTCACGCTGGATATCGACGACTTGCTCAAACGCTTTCCGCTGGAAGAGCGCATCTATCGTTTCCGCTGCGTCGAAGCGTGGTCAATGGTGATTCCGTGGGTTGGATTTGAGCTGGCCAAGCTGATCAAATTCGCCGAACCCACCAGCAACGCACGCTACGTAGCATTTCAAACGCTTTACGACCCAGAACAAATGCCGGGACAAAAAGATCGCTTTATGGGCGGCGGGCTGGATTACCCCTATGTAGAAGGGCTACGGCTGGATGAAGCCATGAACTCTTTGGCGCTGCTGGCCGTCGGCGTTTACGGCAAGACACTGCCGCCGCAGAACGGTGCCCCCATCCGCTTAGTCACGCCGTGGAAATACGGCTTCAAAAACATCAAATCCATCGTACATATCCGGTTCACTCGTGAGAAACCACCCTGCACCTGGAATCTGGCAGCCCCGGACGAATATGGCTTCTATGCCAACGTTAACCCCCATGTGGATCACCCGCGCTGGTCGCAAGCGACAGAACGCGTCATCGGTTCAGGCGGCCTACTTAACGTTGAGCGTCAACCCACGCTGTTGTTCAACGGCTATGCGGAACAGGTCGCTTCGCTGTATCGCGGCTTGAATCTGCGTGAAAACTTTTAGCGACTGATCCCAAAACGTGAGCAAATAACACAAAACGTCTAACCAATAACACCTTGTCAGGATAGGAATCCACATCAGCATGAGACTGACGCTACAACACATTACCCGGTTAAAAGTGCTACTCCATCTGGCTGGTTTTCTGCCACTGCTGTGGCTGATATTGTCGGTTGACCAAGGGTGGTTCAGCGCTGATCCGGCCAAGGATATCCAGCACTTTACCGGCAGGATGGCGTTGAAATTGCTGCTGGCGACGCTGTTGGTCACCCCACTGGCACGCTACGGCACGCAGCCGCTGCTTATTCGCTGTCGTCGGCTCCTCGGGCTGTGGTGCTTTTTCTGGGCGACGTTACATCTGGTGAGCTATACGCTGTTGGAGCTGGGTCTGAGCCATCTGGCGCTGTTGGGTAATGAACTGATATCCCGTCCCTATTTGACGCTGGGTGTCATAAGCTGGCTGATTTTGCTGGCATTGGCGGTGACATCGCCACAGATAATGATGCGTAAGTTGGGATCGCAGTGGCAAAAACTGCATAATTTCGTCTATTTAGTCGCCATCCTTGCGCCTATCCACTATCTTTGGTCAGTTAAAACGCTGTCTCCACAGCCCATTTTGTATGCGCTCGCAGCGCTGATATTGCTGCTGTTGCGTTATAAGAAATTTCGCCAATGGTGGCGCTAAGCACCGCAGCAACACAGGAAAAGCCGATTACGGACCTCAGTGAAATTCACGCCGCCTCACGGTCTGGTTCAGGAATATCTCCGCAGATAAGACCAGTATTTAGCTGCGAATTGCCACGATATGGTTATAATGCACGACTTTAATTTCTCGGGTCGGACAATTTGCATCACGAAAGGTGACAAACGAATAGCTTCGCGCTATTTTGTGCGACACGGTTTTGCCAATCTTGGTCAATCGCGGGAGATAGCAGCACAATGGCAGAAAAATTTCACATTTTGCTCTTGAACGGTCCAAACCTAAATCTGCTAGGAACCCGAGAGCCCGACAAATACGGTAAGACGACGCTAGCAGACATTGTCAGCGAACTGGAAACACAGGCGCAGACATTGAACGTGAAGTTTTCCCACCTGCAATCCAACGCGGAACATGTTCTGATCGATACCATCCATCAGGCCAGAGGAAACACAGACTTCATTCTGATTAACCCAGCGGCATTCACCCACACCAGCGTTGCGCTGCGTGATGCCCTGCTGGCGGTCTCGATTCCGTTTATCGAAATTCATCTGTCCAACGTGCACGCACGCGAGCCTTTTCGTCATCACTCCTATCTTTCTGATGTTGCGGTAGGCGTGATATGTGGCTTGGGGGCAGATGGCTATCAGTATGCTTTACAGACGGCGGTAAAACGCCTGTCAACTTCCAATTAAACAAAAGAGTACGGAACCACATCCATGGATATTCGTAAAATCAAAAAACTGATCGAACTGGTTGAAGAGTCCGGCATCGCCGAACTGGAAATTTCTGAAGGTGAAGAATCAGTACGTATCAGTCGTGCCCCAGCAGCGGTTAACTACCCGATGATGCAACAGGCTTACGCTACGCCAATGATGCAGCCACAGCCTGCTCTGGCCGCGGCCGTTGCACCAGCGCCAGTGGAAGCTGCAGCAGCACCGGCTGCCATCAGTGGACACATCGTTCGTTCTCCAATGGTTGGAACCTTCTATCGCACCCCAAGCCCAGACGCTAAAGCGTTCGTGGAAGTGGGTCAGCACGTCAACGTTGGCGATACCCTGTGCATCGTCGAAGCCATGAAAATGATGAACCAGATCGAAGCCGACAAAGCGGGCGTGGTGAAAGCCATTCTGCTCGAAAGCGGTCAGCCGGTCGAATTTGACGAGCCACTGATTGTCATCGAATAACGAGGCTTATCATGTTAGATAAAATCGTTATCGCTAACCGCGGAGAGATCGCGCTGCGTATTTTGCGTGCCTGTAAAGAGCTGGGCATCAAAACCGTCGCCGTTCACTCCAGTGCGGATCGCGATTTGAAACACGTATTGCTGGCGGACGAAACCGTGTGTATCGGCCCGGCGCCGTCAACAAAAAGCTATCTGAATATCCCTGCGATTATTTCTGCTGCGGAAATCACCGGTGCCGTCGCGATTCACCCTGGCTACGGCTTCCTGTCCGAAAATGCGGATTTCGCCGAGCAGGTTGAACGCTCTGGCTTTATCTTCATCGGCCCACGCGCAGAAACTATTCGCCTGATGGGCGACAAAGTGTCCGCCATCACCGCGATGAAAAAAGCAGGAGTTCCAACCGTACCTGGCTCTGATGGCCCGTTAGACGGTGACATGGACGCTAACCGCGCTCATGCCAAACGCATCGGCTATCCAGTCATCATCAAAGCCTCTGGCGGCGGTGGCGGTCGTGGTATGCGTGTAGTGCGCAGTGACAAAGAGCTGGAACAATCCATCAACATGACGCGTGCGGAAGCCAAAGCGGCTTTCAACAACGACATGGTCTACATGGAAAAATACCTGGAAAACCCACGTCACGTGGAAATTCAGGTATTGGCTGACGGCCAAGGCAATGCCATCTATCTGGCCGAGCGTGACTGTTCCATGCAGCGTCGCCACCAGAAAGTGGTGGAAGAAGCGCCAGCACCGGGCATCACCGACGAACTGCGTCGCAACATCGGCGATCGCTGCGCCAAAGCCTGTATCGATATCAACTATCGTGGCGCAGGTACGTTCGAGTTCCTGTACGAAAACGGCGAGTTCTACTTCATTGAAATGAACACCCGTATTCAGGTGGAGCATCCGGTCACCGAGATGATTACCGGCGTGGATCTGATCAAAGAGCAGCTGCGCATCGCTGCCGGTCTGCCATTGTCCATCAAGCAGAAAAACGTCAAGGTTCGCGGTCATGCGGTGGAATGCCGTATCAATGCGGAAGATCCGAACACGTTCCTGCCAAGCCCGGGTAAAATCACGCGTTTCCACGCGCCGGGCGGCTTTGGTGTCCGTTGGGAATCGCATATTTACGCCGGTTATACCGTACCGCCGTATTACGATTCGATGATCGGCAAGCTGATCACCTACGGCGAAACGCGGGAAATCGCGATTTCCCGTATGAAGAACGCGCTGGCTGAACTGATCATCGATGGCATCAAAACCAACATCGAACTTCAGATGAAGATCATGAGCGACGAAAACTTCCAGAGAGGTGGCACGAACATCCACTATCTGGAGAAGAAACTCGGCTTGCAGTAAGCACGGTACGAGTTTTGTCGTGATACGTTTAAAGGCTGGTGAAAACCGGCCTTTTTCTTTTTCTATGAATTCAGGCTAGTCAATTAGCTCACATGCCGTAAAATTCCCGCTTTCGTCATCACGACGTTCATAACGATGCCAATCCTCCCTTTACGGTGGAGAAAAACATGGATACACGCTTTCCTCAGGCGCACAAAGAGGCACGCTGGGCGTTTGGCCTGACGCTGGTTTATTTAGTGGCCTGGATGCTTGCCGCCTATTTGCCTGACAACACACAAGGGATAACCGGCCTTCCACACTGGTTTGAGATGGCCTGCCTGCTGCTGCCGCTCGTGTTTACGCTGCTGTGCTGGCTGATGGTTCGCGTCATTTTCCGCGATATCTCACTGGAGAGTGACGATGCAAATTGAAATTCTATTGCCGCTGATTGGCTATCTGCTGCTGGTGTTCGGGCTGTCGGTCTATGCGTACCGTCGCCGTCAGGCGGGTAACTTTCTCAACGAGTATTTCCTCGGCGGCCGCTCAATGGGCGGGTTTGTGCTGGCGATGACGCTCATCGGCACTTACGTCAGCGCCAGCTCGTTTATCGGTGGGCCAGGAGCGGCGTATAAATACGGGCTGGGCTGGGTGCTGCTGTCGATGATCCAGCTTCCCACCATGCTGCTGTCGCTGGGCATTCTGGGGAAAAAATTCGCCATTCTGGCGCGGCGCTACAATGCCATCACGCTGAACGACATGCTGTACGCCCGCTACAACAGTCCGCTGCTGGTGTGGTTCGCCAGTATCAGCCTGCTGGTCGCGTTTATCGGTGCGATGGCCGTCCAGTTCATCGGTGGCGCACGCCTGTTGGAAACTGCGGCGAACATCCCTTACGACATCGGTCTGCTGATTTTCGGCGTCACCATCGCGCTGTACACCACGTTTGGCGGCTTCCGCGCCAGCGTGCTCAATGATGCCATGCAGGGCATCGTGATGCTGATCGGCACCGTCATCCTGCTGGTCGGCGTAATCTATGCCGCAGGGGGATTACACAGCGCAGTGGATAAGCTGCAACAGATCGACCCGATGTTGGTTTCGCCGCAGGGCAGCAACGGGATTCTGTCGATGCCGTTTATGGCTTCATTCTGGGTGCTGGTCTGCTTCGGCGTTATCGGCCTGCCGAACACCGCCGTTCGCTGTATCTCTTATCGCGACAGCAAAGCACTGCACCGCGGAATTATCATCGGCACGATCGTCATCGGCATCCTGATGCTCGGCATGCATCTGGCTGGCGCGCTGGGTCGTGCCGTGATGCCAAATCTGACCATTCCCGATCAGGTGTTGCCCGCGCTGATGGTTACCGTTCTCCCGCCGCTGGCCGCAGGGATCTTTCTCGCGGCGCCAATGGCCGCTATCATGTCCAATATTAATGCGCATCTGCTTCAGGCCTCCGCGACGATCATCAAAGATCTCTATCTCAGCGTGCGCCCGCAGCAGATCCATAACGAACGTCGCATCAAGATCTTGTCCAGCATGACCACACTACTGTTGGGCCTGCTGGTGCTGCTGGCCTCGTTGCGGCCGCCAGATATGATCATCTGGCTAAACCTGCTGGCATTTGGTGGGCTGGAAGCGGTGTTCCTGTGGCCGCTGGTACTGGGCCTGTACTGGGAACGCGCGAACGCCGCGGGTGCGCTTAGCGCCATGTTCACTGGGGCGATTTGCTATACCTTACTGGCCAGTTTCAATCTTCAGTTGGCTGGCTATCACCCGATTGTGCCATCGCTGTTACTCAGCCTGATGGCGTTTATTATTGGCAACCGCTTTGGTCATAACCCGCCCGCGCCGATTGCCGCTTCATCTTCACTTTAAATGTAATAGAGACTGCTATGCCGTGGATTCAACTGAAAATAAACACCTCAGGAAAGGTTGCTGAACAACTGGGTGACGTCATGATGGAAAGCGGTGCGGTATCCGTTACGTTTCAGGATACGCACGATACCCCGGTGTTCGAACCGCTGCCGGGCGAAACCCGCCTGTGGGGCGATACCGACGCGATTGCGCTGTACGATGCTGAAACCGATATGAACACGGTTATCGCTATGCTGGAGCAAGAGCCGCTGCTGGGCAGCGGTTTTAAACACAAAATCGAACAGTTGGAAGACAAAGACTGGGAGCGCGAGTGGATGGATAACTTCCACCCGATGCAGTTCGGCAAACGCCTGTGGATTTGCCCAAGCTGGCGTGACATTCCTGACCCGACGGCCGTCAACGTGATGCTCGATCCGGGTCTGGCATTCGGCACCGGCACCCATCCAACGACCGCGCTGTGCCTGCAATGGCTCGACGGACTGGATCTGGAAGGGAAAACCATCATCGATTTCGGCTGCGGTTCCGGCATTCTGGCGATTGCCGCCCTGAAACTGGGTGCGGCGCGCGCTATCGGGATTGATATCGATCCGCAGGCGATTCAGGCCAGCCGCGACAACGCACAGCGCAACGGCGTTTCTGAGCGTCTTGAACTGTATCTGCCGAAAGACCAGCCTGCCGACCTGTCTGCCGATGTCGTCGTCGCCAACATCCTTGCTGGCCCGCTGCGCGAGCTGGCACCGCTGATTAGCGATTTGCCTAAAGTGGGTGGTCACCTCGGCTTGTCCGGCGTGCTGGCGACGCAGGCCGAAGGCGTCGCAGAAGCCTACGCAGACAAATTCACGCTCGACCCAGTCGCTGAACGCGAAGAGTGGTGCCGCATTACCGGCCAACGCCGCGCATCGTAACAGCATTACCCCGCGAATCCCGCCCACCGTATGTACAACGGTGGGCGCACCAAATAACCACATTAACCAACGCATTTCACTGATAAAGCATTGATAGCCTGCTGTATCTCCACTAAAAATGACCGCGCTTGCAGATAAAATTCTGTAAACAGATGAATATTTCCTAGAACAAAAAATCGCCACAAAAATATAACTAGCTGTTAAATATGAATAATATTTTCATATACCGCTACGAACTGCATTTTCATTGATCGATAGCCGTAAATTGGTCAAAGTTTGGCCTTTCATCTGACGTAAAAAATGCGTAATATACGCGCCCTTGCAGGCACAGTATGGTCAATTTTTGTCTATGCACATTGGACAATTTCAGCTTACCAATCGTTTGATAGCAGCCCCAATGGCTGGTATTAGCGATCGCCCATTTAGAGCACTCTGTCACGCGATGGGCGCTGGAATGACCGTGTCTGAAATGCTTTCTTCCAACCCGGAAGTGTGGCGTTCAGACAAATCGCGTTTGCGAATGGTTCATAGCGATGAACCGGGTATCAGAGCCGTGCAGATTGCCGGTTGTGACCCCGATGAGATGGCGGCGGCAGCGCGAATCAATGCTGATTCCGGCGCGCAAATCATTGACATCAATATGGGCTGCCCGGCGAAGAAGGTGAACCGCAAGATGGCAGGATCTGCGTTATTGCAGTATCCGGATTTGGTCAAACAGATCCTCTCTGCGGTAGTGAAAGCGGTAGACGTGCCGGTGACACTGAAAATCCGTACCGGTTGGGCACCAGAGCACCGCAACTGTGTAGAAATTGCCAAACTGGCTGAAGACTGTGGCATTCAGGCGTTAACCATTCACGGACGCACCCGTGCGTGCCTGTTCAATGGTTTCGCGGAATACGACAGCATTCGGGCAGTTAAGCAGGCCGTTACCATTCCTATTGTTGCGAATGGCGACATTACAGACCCGCATAAAGCCAGAGCGGTTCTGGACTACACCGGGGCTGACGCCCTGATGATAGGACGAGCCGCTCAGGGAAGACCCTGGATCTTTCGGGAAATCCAGCATTATCTGGACACAGGGGAGTTGCTGGCACCGATGCCGTTGGCAGAGGTTAAGCGCTTGTTGATCGAGCACATACGGGAATTGCACGACTTTTATGGTCCAGGCAAGGGATTTCGTATCGCTCGTAAGCACGTATCCTGGTATCTCCAGGAGCATGCCCCAAACGACCAGTTTAGGCGCACATTCAACGCCATTGAGGATGCCAGCGAGCAGCTGGAGGCGTTGAAGGCATATTTTGAAAATCTTGCGTAAACAGAAAAAGAGCTGACAGAACTATGTTCGAACAACGCGTGAATTCTGACGTACTGACCGTTTCCACTGTAAACTCTCAGGCTCAGGTAACCCAAAAACCCCTGCGCGACTCGGTTAAACAGGCACTGAAGAACTATTTTGCTCAATTGAACGGTCAGGATGTAAGTGACCTTTATGAGCTGGTACTGGCTGAAGTTGAGCAGCCACTGTTGGACATGGTGATGCAATACACCCGCGGTAACCAAACCCGCGCCGCCCTGATGATGGGCATCAACCGCGGTACTCTGCGTAAGAAATTGAAAAAATACGGCATGAACTGATACTAATCAGTTAAGCATTTGAAAAAAGGCGCTTTACCTTTCGGGTTAAGCGCCTTTTTCTTTGCCCTTGATTAAGGCAAAAACAGCCTTAGCGTGGCGGCCTGAGCATTGTGTCCGCGACGTTGTTAATGACTCATCCCTTCTTGTGTATCCGTCTCCGGCGTATGAAGAATTCGGTATAGGTTATCTAATCGCTCTGCCAACACGAACGTTAAGATCTCTTTCGATTCTGGATGGTTCAATTCAACAATAGCGTAAGCCAGCGCACGACACTGATCGAGCGCTTCTTCGGGTTCTAACGGCGTGTTATCAAACATGGCGTACCTCTTGAGCAAGCAGGCGGCCAGCGAAGACCATGACATGACCATCAGGGGAATGCTCCCGCGCCTGACGTTCGGTGGTAGCGATAATATGCACGACACATTGGGAAGAGATTCCCAAAGCAAGAAAGCGATACTGAAATTCGGGGCGAGTTTGGGTAGACTGGATATCAGCCATAGTGTTAGCTCCAATAACATTGTGGTTAGAGGCCCGGTTAGTGCTCCAACACTGCCGGGCTTCGTATTTTATAGGTGAATCGCACCTATGCAGCTAACATTACGCCCAAGTGAATCGCACCTCAAGGTATTTTTTAGAATTATTTTTACGTATACTGGATCGCACTTAGTGCATGGAGATCCAGCAATGGCAACGGGTTCAATTAACAACAAATCACAGCAGTTGAATGCAAGATTCCCGCACGACGTTGTTGCTGAAATGGAAAGCAGTCTTGAAGCTGGTGAGACAAAGGCGCAATTCATCATCACCGCAGTAAAAAGCGAGATCAAACGCCGCCAGCGAAAACAGCCTAAAAATGAATCTAAAGACTGAGTGGTGTTGGCGGTAGGGTTATATCGACCGGTTGAATACAAAACCAGAAGTAGGCATTTCTAACATTACAGCGAGTCAATTACTAAATGGCAGGCTATGACTCCGACATAGAAAGTCGCATTTTTGAAATCACCTTAGTTTGGAATACTGTGGTAAAAGGATGGCAGGATAAATCTACATCACCTGACACTTGTAAAGAAAGAAATCTAGGCTAATAAAGGATTATAGGATGTCAAAAAACATTACTGGGGCAGAATATTCCCTCTCTAAAATATTCAGTTCAGACTTTGACTATGAAATACCACCTTATCAGCGCCCATATGCTTGGACACCCGAAGAGGCTGGTGAGTTATTTGATGATTTGAACGATTTTTATCATTACGAAAAAGAAGAAAGTTACTTTCTTGGTAGTATTGTACTCATCAAACAAGAGAGTAAACCTCATGCTCAGGTCATTGATGGACAACAGCGTTTGACAACACTGACGATTTTAATCGCAGCTCTTACTTCATTAATCGACGATAGAGAGGCTAGAGATGAATGTTTTTCTTATATTCAAGAACCGGGGAAACGCCTGCAAGGCATTCCAGCTAAGCCTCGTTTAGCACTGCGTCATCGTGATCGAGAATTTTTTGCAAAGACAGTTCAAGCTCTCGAATTTGAAAATCTTGCAAGTCTTGACCCAGCCACGTTAGAAAATGAGTCTCAAGTTAATATTCAGAAAAATGCTTTTCTACTACAAAATAAATTGCAGAAGACATTTTCCAACACAGAAGATCTAATTAATTTTGGTGTATTTTTGATGACACGCTGTTTTTTGGTGGCAGTGACATCACCAAGTCAGCAGTCTGCATTTAGAGTATTTTCTGTACTTAATAACCGAGGTATGGATCTATTACCATCTGATCTGATAAAGGCTGACGCAATCGGTAAGATTATTGAGTCAAAACGTGATTCCTTTAATGATAAATGGGAAGAAATTGAAGTCAATACCGGGCGAAGAGGGTTAAATGACCTTCTTACATACATTAGAATGATCTATGCTAAAACCAAAGCAAAACGAGTGTTATTAGAAGAATTTCGGGAACATGTTCAATCAAAAATTCATGATCCTGAAGTATTAATCGGTAAGGTAATCGCACCTTATGCAGATGCTTATTTAATATCACGAGATATCAATTATGTATCATCTAAAAATGCAGAAGATATTAATCAGTTCCTTTATTGGCTTAACCGAATTGATAACTCAGACTGGCAACCAGTTGTTATCCAGTTTTTAGCTAAATTTGGTTCTAATAGTTCAGCTGTTTTAGATTTTATGTTCCGATTAGAGCGATTAGCTGCAAAATTACATATATGTGCGGCTAATATCAATGATCGTATTGATCGATATGCAAAAATACTTATTGAGTTAGACATAGCCTCTACACCTGATATAGAATCAGTGAATTTATCAGAAAAAGAAATTAATGACTTTATTAAAGAGATTAACGGTGACATTTATCGATTAACACCTCGCAGACGTAATTATATTATTTTACGGGTTGACTCTTTTCTAACAGATAAGGCTGCAAAATACGATCACTCTATTTTGACTATTGAGCACGTTCTCCCACAAAAAGTGGAAGATGGAAGTGAATGGCAAGCTAATTGGCCTGATGAGGAGCAACGAAAAATATGGACACATCGGTTAGCTAATCTTGTACCATTAACACAGAGACGAAATTCCCAAGCATCCAATTTTGATTTTGAGCGTAAAAAAAACACATACTTTGTGGGGAATAGTGGTGTGTCATCATACGTTTTAACAACTCAAGTACTAAATGAATCAGAATGGACACCATCGATTCTAGAAAAGCGACAACTAGGTTTAGTTGAATTATGTAAGGAACATTGGAAGCTAACTGTTAATCATTAATGAATCTAATAGAATAGATTCATAACTCGGCGAACTGAACTGTTCCCCCTTAAATAATATATAGAGCTGTTAGTATAATGCCTTGGTTGTGGCCTATCAGTTTTTTCTGATAGGTCACAACCATCAATTTCGGCCGCCCCGACGACAAAAAGCCGTCGGATTTAGCAGCAGCTAACCCAGAATCAAAACACCTCAATCAGCTCAAACTCTTCAAACACCAGCAGCATATCTGGGGCGAAGGTGCCTCCTCGTTCGAAAAACGCCTGATGCGCTTGCTGCCAGAAAGCCAGGCTTTTGTCGCCTTCGCCCTCTTTCGCCGCCATCTCAGCAGTCACATCACAGTAGCGCACCAGCGTTAACGAGCGCGTGCGGATTACGCAGGAAGGCTGTCCGGCACCGTCCAGAACGATGTTGTAATCGCCGACCTGTGGCGTTTCCTCGTTTTTAAACGCGTGATACGAGCTACAGGTTGCCGTTTTATGCCCTTCGAGTACCAGTTGCAAAAGCTCATCCGCCAGCTCGGGGCTGTCACCAAATGACCAGCGCAACGCGTCTGGATATTGCTCTAATCCTTGCTTGCTCATCGTCTTCCTCGGTTTATATGGCTATCATCGCTCTATTTTCTCACGCCATCATAGCCGTAAAGCGGCGATCAGGTAATATCCTAGGAAGTTGAGAATCGCGGAACGGTGGAACAGGTTCTCTACGTTATAACTGGCGATGCGGAGCTTCATTGTTGTCTCCTGCTGGGTAGTGGCAAAAGCAATGATGTCCTTTTGAGGATAGAAGCACATTGTGACAGTTGGTCAGCATTCCCAGCAGCAATAGACTTTTTCTATCGTTCTTTCACTCAACATGGTTAAAACCTGACGGGCGCACTATATTCTCAACACATGCACTATATTCACTTCTGATATAAATCATCACACAACGTGATTTATAAACAGATGTGTTGTCGCGTAGATTAATTATTAACAAAAGTTATAAGCGCATCACTGCCTACCACTCACAGGAATTCATAATGAAAAAAATACGTTTTGCTTTACTGACCAGCGCCCTGCTTGCTACCAGCGTATTCGCTCATGCCGATGACCTTAGCGCCATCAAGTCCACAGGGGTTATCAAGATCGGCACAGAAGGCACCTACGCGCCTTATACCTATCATGATAAATCAGGCCAGTTGGTTGGCTTCGATGTGGATATTGGCCGCGCGGTGGCAGAAAAGCTCGGCGTAAAAGCCCAGTTTATTGAAGGACGTTGGGACGGCTTAATCGCCGGTATTGATGCCAAGCGCTACGATGCGGTCATCAATCAGGTTGGCATAACCAAAGAGCGCCAAGCCAAGTATGATTTCTCCAAGCCGTATATCGATTCCAAAGCGGTGCTGGTTGTCCGTGGTGATAACACCACCATTAAAGATTTCAGCGATTTGAAAGGCAAAAAATCAGCACAAAGCCTGACCAGTAATTACTCTAAGCAAGCCACCAGCTACGGCGCAGACATTGTGCCGACGGATGGCTTTAACCAGTCGCTGGATCTGGTTCTCAGCGGCCGTGCGGACGCCACGTTGAACGACAATCTGTCATTCCTAGATTTCAAAAAGCAGAAACCGGATGCCAATGTGAAGATTGCAGCGACCTCAAAAGACGGTGAACCTTCTGCGATTCTGGTACGTAAAAATCAGGAACCACTGGTGGAAGCATTGAATAAAGCTCTGGATGAAATTAAAGCAGACGGCACCTATAAAACCATATCTGTGCGATACTTCGGGGAGGATGTTTCTCAATAATCGCACTATTATTAGCGCATACCGCTATCGGAGCTCGTTTTCATGCCGCCTTGGCTACAACTCATGGCAGACTCCTTTTGGAGTCTGTTGTCTGCGGGACTTAAATTTACTGTCCCTCTGGCGATTCTGTCTTTCATCTTTGGCTTAGCCCTCGGTATTCTCATCGCGCTGGTTCGCCTTTATGGCCCCAAGCCGCTGAAATGGCTGGGTGATTTTTACGTTTGGGTTATTCGTGGCACGCCGTTACTGGTGCAGCTTTTCCTGATTTTTTATGGGCTGCCCAGCGCGGGGATTACTCTTGATGCCTTCCCCGCTGCGCTCATTGGTTTCACCATCAGCGTGGGTGCCTACAGTTCGGAAATCGTCCGTGGAGCCATTTTGTCTGTCCCGAAAGGCCAATGGAATGCGGCTTATTCTCTCGGTATGAATGGCAGGCAAGCGATTCGCTGGGTCATCTTTCCGCAATCCGTTTTCGTGTCGCTACCGCCGCTTTCCAATACGTTTATTTCCTTGATCAAGGATACGTCGCTGGCTGCCGTGATCACCGTACCGGAGATGTTTTTATCCGCTCAGCGCATCGTTTCCGTTACCTATGAGCCTCTAATTCTGTATATCGAAGCGGCGTTGATTTACCTGATGTTCAGCACCGTGTTGAGCCAGCTCCAGGTGAAACTCGAAAAGTATTATCAGCGCCATATCGCACACTAACATTCCCGCCATCAACCCACGCCACCGCTGGGCTGATGGCACTACCCCCTCCCACTTAACATTCAGCCTTGCTCACTGTTCTCCACTCCTGATAAACGTGCAGAGTGGCTGAAGGCATCTCGCGCTCCCCATTTTGATGCACCAAAAAAGAGCACATTGCCCGATTTGCATTTATCGCGGTGCGCACATACCTAATTAGAATTACCTAGTTAGATCAATAAGCATTCCTTTTCGTCTTCATTATCAATCAAATAGAAAATTGGCATTTTATTTGCTTTGCTCTGCTCACGTCGGCATACCGACAGACAGGTAGGGTGCACTTTATTGTGTACGCCAAAAACAATTGTGTACTTCAAAAACAGCAAATAACTCTAGACGCTAGGATGATTATGAAAAGAATAGTGATTTCTACTCTGGTTGCTGGCGCGTCACTCTTTGCCGCCATCAATCAAGCCCATGCGGGTGCAACACTGGACGCCATTCAGAAGAAAGGATTTGTGCAATGCGGTATCAGCGATGGCTTGCCCGGTTTTTCCTATGCAGACGCCAGCGGCAAATACTCCGGTATTGATGTTGACGTGTGTCGCGGCATTGCCGCAGCCGTATTCGGTGATGCCAATAAAGTAAAATACACACCGCTGACGGCGAAAGAACGCTTTACCGCGCTGCAATCTGGTGAAGTTGACGTACTGTCACGTAACACCACCTGGACGTCTTCCCGCGATGGCGGCATGGGTATGCTCTTTACCGGTGTCACTTACTACGACGGTATTGGCTTCCTGACGCACAACAAAGCAGGCTTAACCAGTGCAAAAGAGCTGGATGGCGCAACCGTTTGTATTCAGGCAGGTACCGATACCGAGCTGAACGTCGCAGATTACTTCAAAACTCATAAAATGCAGTACACCCCTGTCACGTTCGACCGCTCTGATGAAAGCGCCAAAGCGCTGGAATCTGGCCGCTGCGATACGCTGGCATCCGACCAGTCACAACTGTACGCGCTGCGCATCAAGCTGAGCAAACCTGCTGAGTTTATCGTTCTGCCAGAAGTGATATCTAAAGAACCACTGGGCCCGGTGGTACGCCGTGGTGATGAAGAGTGGTTCTCTATCGTGCGCTGGACATTATTCGCCATGCTGAATGCCGAAGAGATGGGCGTGACCTCGAAAAACGTCGATCAGTTGGCAGCAAAACCGACTACGCCAGATATGTCTCATCTGCTGGGTCACGAAGGCAGCTATGGTAAAGATCTCAAATTACCAAACGATTGGGCATTTAAAATCATCAAACAGGTCGGTAACTACGGCGAAATCTTCGAGCGTAATGTCGGTATGGGTAGCGAACTGAAAATTAAGCGCGGCCTGAACGAACTGTGGAATAAAGGCGGGATCCAGTACGCGCCAACGGTACGTTAATTATCAGAAAAAACCGGGCGCAGTCTATGGCTGCGCCCCTCAGTACCCCGTATCGAGGTTCCAGCATGTTACAACGCCCAACCGTAAAAGGTGATTTATCACTGACTAATCCAGCGGTGCGCGCCTGGCTGTATCAAATTGTCGTTGTGATCGCGGTATTGGCTGTCGCAGCCTACCTGTTGCACAACACCGTGACCAATCTGGCACAGAGGGGCATCACCTCTGGCTTCGATTTCCTGAATAAAAGCGCCGGCTTTGGCATCGTCCAGCACCTGATTGACTATCAACAAGGTGACACTTACGCTCGCGTTTTCCTTGTTGGGCTATTCAACACGTTACTGGTTTCGGCATTGTGTATCGTGTTTGCGTCGATTCTCGGCTTCACAGTTGGCCTTGCTCGATTGTCCGATAACTGGCTATTACGGAAAATATCTAACGTTTATATTGAGATATTCCGTAATATTCCACCGCTATTGCAGATCTTCTTCTGGTATTTTGCCGTACTACGAAATCTGCCGGGACCACGCCAGTCAATCAGCGCCTTTGATGTCGCTTTTCTCAGCAATCGTGGCTTCTATCTGCCCTCTCCTGAATTGGGGTCAGGTGCAGCGGCATTTTTTCTTTCTCTCATTATTACGTTGGTCGTGACATGGAGCGTTTTTCGGCGTAACCAGCGCTATCATGCGTTAACCGGTCGACCACGCAGAACTTGGCCGTTGGCACTAGGCCTGTTGCTTGGGCTGTGTGCATTCAGCCATCTGATTTTTGGCGCGGCCTTTCACTGGGACATGCCGGAATTAAAAGGGTTTAATTTCCGTGGCGGTATGGTGCTTATCCCTGAACTGGCGGCATTAACCGTCGCACTCTCGGTTTATACCTCATCGTTTATCGCTGAGATCATTCGTTCAGGCATCCAATCGGTTTCCCACGGCCAGCACGAAGCGGCACGTTCTCTCGGGTTGCCAAATCCCGTTACACTGCGCAAAGTGATCCTCCCACAGGCGCTGCGCGTCATCATTCCGCCACTCACCAGCCAGTACCTGAATATTGTGAAGAACTCTTCGCTGGCTGCCGCCATTGGCTATCCCGATATGGTGTCGCTGTTCGCAGGAACGGTTCTCAATCAGACCGGCCAGGCTATCGAAACCATCGCGATTACCATGTCGGTCTACCTCATTATCAGCCTGCTAATCTCACTGCTGATGAATCTGTATAACCGCAAGATCGCATTAGTCGAACGCTAAGAGGACGTCATGACGATGAACCATTATACGCAAGGCCGTCAGTCCTCTCTTTTCAGAGCGATGTTATGGGCTCGACGTAATCTCTTCTCTAGTATCAGCAATAGCCTGCTAACGCTGTTTTGCCTCTGGCTATTGTGGGTTGCCATACCGCCGCTGCTCAACTGGGCGATCTTTCAGGCGAATTGGATTGGCACCACCCGCAATGACTGTACGCGTGATGGCGCTTGCTGGGTCTTTATTCATGAAAGATTTGGTCATTTCATGTATGGCCTGTATCCGGCTGCGGAAGTCTGGCGCATCAACTTTGCGCTCGCCATCGGATTGCTAAGTATCCTGCCGATGTTCCTGAAAAGTATCCCCTATCGCGGGCGCTACATTGCGATCTGGGCGGTGGTGTATCCGCTCATTGCATGGTGGTTGCTTTACGGCGGTTTTGGCGGACTTAGCCGAGTGGAAACCTATCAATGGGGCGGGTTAACGTTAACGCTGATTATCGCCGCCGTGGGTATTGCGGGTGCGTTACCACTTGGCATCTTGCTCGCATTAGGCCGCCGTTCTACGCTGCCGATCATTCGTATGCTTTCCGTTGTCTTCATCGAATTCTGGCGCGGCGTACCGCTTATCACCGTGCTTTTTATGTCCTCCGTCATGCTGCCGCTGTTTCTAACGGAAGGCACGACTATCGACAAACTGCTAAGGGCGCTCGTCGGCGTGATTTTATTCCAGTCCGCCTATGTCGCCGAGGTCGTTCGCGGTGGCTTGCAGGCGCTACCTAAAGGACAGTATGAAGCCGCGGAATCTCTGGGCTTAGGCTATTGGCGTATGCAGGGTCTGATCATTCTCCCACAGGCGCTGAAAATGGTGATTCCAGGCCTGGTAAATACCATTATTTCTCTTTTTAAAGACACGAGTCTGGTGATCATCATCGGCCTTTTCGACCTCTTCAGCAGCATCCAACAGGCCACGGTCGACCCCACCTGGCTGGGTATGTCGACAGAAGGCTATGTCTTCGCCGCCATGGTCTATTGGATTTTCTGTTTCAGCATGTCGCGCTATAGCCAACATCTGGAAAATCGTTTTAACACCGGACACAAGTCACACTGAGGCCATCCATGAATCAGACTGCATTAACTCAATCAACCGATCACATGATTACCTTAGAGAATGTGAATAAGTGGTACGGGCAATTTCATGTGCTTAAGGACATCAATCTTCAAGTCAGACAGGGGGAACGCATCGTACTGTGTGGCCCATCGGGCTCGGGGAAATCAACCACCATACGCTGTATTAATCATCTCGAAGAGCATCAACAAGGGCGAATTGTCGTTGATGGGATCGAACTGAATCATGATTTGCGTAACATCGAAAAAATTCGTACTGAAGTCGGCATGGTTTTCCAACATTTCAATTTGTTCCCGCACTTAACCGTATTGCAGAACTGCACGCTGGCACCATGCTGGGTACGCCACATGCCAAAAAAAGAAGCAGAAGAGCTGGCAATGCACTATCTGGAACGCGTGCGTATCGCCGCACATGCGCATAAATTTCCGGGACAGTTATCTGGAGGCCAGCAGCAGCGTGTGGCCATCGCCCGTTCACTGTGTATGAAACCTAAGATTATGTTGTTTGATGAACCGACGTCCGCGTTGGATCCTGAAATGGTAAAAGAGGTACTCGATACCATGCTTGGACTGGCTCAGGACGGGATGACGATGCTCTGCGTCACGCACGAGATGGGTTTCGCAAAAACGGTCGCTGACAGGGTGATCTTTATGGATCAGGGGGAGATCGTGGAACAAGCGCCACCGGATATCTTCTTCTCCAGCCCTCGCTCAGAACGCACGCAATCATTTCTCTCCCAGATTCTGCACTAATACCGAAACATTCTGCCTGCGTATCTACGCAGGCCTTTCCTAATAGCACCAGTATATGATGGCTCACGTTATCGGACCACTGACGCGATATTAAGTGGGCAAGGAAGATTGGGTGGCTTTGTGAGTGCTGAGGGGCATGCTCTGTCAGGTATTATTCAATTACTCTGTGTAAACTGTGCTCAGTTCTGGGTTATTAACGATTATTTTTGAGCCAGTGATGAAGTGCCACCCTACCTTAACCATCTACGGGCTGTTTACATGATAGATACGAACAGACATACCCAAATCGCAGACAGCAAAAGGCCCAGTCTTTCGACTGGGCTTCTTGTTTTATTTGATGCCTGGCAGTTTATGGCGGGCGTCCTGCCCACCACCCTCCGGGCCGTTGCTCCGCAACGTGCAAATCCGCTCCCGGCGGATTTGTCCTACTCCAGATAGCCCTCACCGACAAACAACAGATAAAACAAGAAGCCCAGTCGAAAGACTGGGCTTCTTGTTTTATTTGATGCCTGGCAGTT
>NZ_JACDRR010000026.1 GCF_013449375.1 Pectobacterium sp. CFBP8739
GCGCATTAAACCGTATTGGCTGCATGGCGTCAACGGGTTTCTGTCACAAAGCGGATTGTCTGCGCTATTTTCAGACAATTGTATTATTTGCTAGCCGATTCCTGGCGATCCTTTCAGCACATTTAGTGCGGTAATGTTTCTTCCTAATTCTCGCGGCATGTTTCGTTGCACTTTTTACCGCCTTGAATGCGGGCTGGATTGTTGAATTTGATGAAGAATAATGCCACTATTGCGCGGTTTTTTAACGTCTCGTTCACCTGAACGCCCCTTTAAGCGTAGTTAGCGTTAGCTAAAGAGGATCGCCGATATGTCAGACTCATTGCTCATGGTGCAAAACGCTCGCGCCAGTTCGTTGATGACGTCACTGCGCGTTTCTTCTTCCCACCGCTGCGCGGTTTACTTTTCTCTCTGTCGATTATCCTCCTTCACCATGCGGTGAGGCGTTCGTTCGCTCACTGTTAGGCATGAGTAAAAATAGAGTACACCTCTGCTTTTACTGATGTCTATCGGATGGTGCTGGCTCCAGTTTTTCCATTCTTGGCCTACAGTTGACCTGTAGGGATCATGCGCTTGTCGTTATTGATTGGCATTGTGATTGGTCGGGATTGTTATCCCTGAACGGTGTCTTCCAGGCACGTACACTTACCTTTAACCGTTTGGGTTTGGTTACATGAAACAGTTAAAAATTGCGGCGAATGCAGCGGTTGCCACCCGTTTAATCACAACGCGCGAGATTGTCGCGTTGAGTCAGACCGACTTCACCGATGTGGCGGCGGTCGTTGTTTCGATTGAGGAAGCACGCAGCGGCATTCTGTCGATATTGCAGCACACGGGCTTTAGTATCCCAGCGTTTGTCGAAGAGCCTGATGAGGATAAAGCGCTGGATGTTCTGCCTGCGGGCAGCGAATGGCTGGTTCTTGATGACGATGGTGAGCACGCTAACGTGCTGGAGCGAGCGGCGAGAGCCTATCAGGATACCCTGTTGCCACCGTTTTTCGATACGCTGACCAAGTACGTCAACATGAAAAACACGACGTTTGCCTGCCCAGGGCATCAGGGCGGTCAGTTCTTCCGCAAGCACCCGGCAGGGCGTCAGTTTTTTGAGTTTTACGGCGAGAATGTGTTCCGTTCGGACATCTGTAACGCGGACGTCAAACTGGGCGATTTGCTGATTCATGAAGGAGCAGCGAAGAAGGCGCAGAAGCACGCCGCGCGCGTGTTTAACGCCGATAAAACCTATTTCGTGTTGAACGGCACGTCCTCCGCGAACAAAGTGGTGACGAACGCGCTGCTGGCGCGTGGCGATCTGGTGTTGTTTGACCGTAACAACCATAAATCCAACCATCATGGCGCGCTGATTCAGGCGGGCGCGACGCCGGTCTATCTGGAAACCGTACGCAATCCGTTCGGCTTTATCGGCGGCGTGGATGCGCACTGTTTTGATGAAGCCTATCTGCGCAAGCTGATTGCGGAGGTTGCGCCGGAACGCGCCAATGAGCCGCGCCCGTTCCGTCTAGCCGTCATCCAGCTCGGCACCTATGACGGCACGATTTATAACGCGCGTCAGGTCGTCGATAGCATTGGGCACCTGTGCGACTACATTCTGTTTGACTCCGCCTGGGTCGGCTACGAGCAGTTTATCCCGATGATGGAGCAGTGTTCGCCGCTGTTGCTGGATCTGAATGAGAACGAGCCGGGGATTTTCGTGACGCAGTCGGTGCATAAGCAGCAGGCTGGTTTCTCCCAGACCTCGCAGATCCACAAGAAAGATACGCATATCAAAGGTCAGCGCCGTTTCTGCAACCATAAACAGCTGAATAACGCCTTTATGCTGCACGCCTCGACCAGCCCGTTTTACCCACTGTTCGCTGCGCTAGATGTCAATGCCAAAATGCACGAAGGGGCAAGCGGGCGTCGGATGTGGATGGACTGCGTGAAGCTGGGCATTGAGGCGCGTAAGCAGTTGCTGACGCGTTGTTCGCTCATCAAACCGTTCGTGCCTGTGACGGTGGGCGGCGCGCTTTGGCAGGATCACGACACGGAAACCATCGCGCGGGACGTGCGCTTCTTCAACTTTGAGCCGGGCGAGAAGTGGCATGCGTTCGAAGGGTATGCGGAGGATCAGTATTTTATCGATCCTTGCAAATTACTGCTGACGACGCCGGGTATTGATGCGATTAGCGGCGATTATACCGAATTTGGTATTCCGGCGACGATCCTAGCCAACTACCTGCGCGAGCACGGCATTATCCCGGAAAAATGCGACATGAACTCGATCCTGTTCCTGCTAACGCCAGCGGAAGACGCTGCAAAAATGCAGGAGCTGGTGAATGCGCTGGTGCATTTCGAGACGCTCATCGCCCGTGATGCGCCGCTGAGTGAAGTGCTGCCCAGCCTGTATCAGAAATACAAAGAGCGTTATCGCGGTTACCGGCTGCGCCGGCTGTGTCAGGAAATGCATGACTTTTACGCTCAGCACAACGTGAAAGATCTGCAAAAAGCCATGTTCCGCAAAACCGAGTTTCCGTCCGTGGTGATGTTGCCACAGGATGCCAACAGGGAATTTGTACGCGGGAATATCGAACTGGTTCCTATCGCTGAAGCAGAAGGACGTATCGCGGCAGAAGGAGCATTGCCGTATCCGCCGGGCGTACTGTGTGTCGTGCCGGGGGAAACCTGGGGCGGGGCGGTACAGCGCTATTTTCTGGCGCTGGAAGCGGGTATTAACCTGCTGCCGGGCTTCTCTCCGGAATTGCAGGGCGTTTACAGCGTCGCAGAAGAAGATGGCAGCAAGCGCCTGTACGGTTACGTAGTAGAACAGTAATTACACTTATCTTCAGACCGTTGATAAACCTATTTACCGAATGAAAACGGCAGTAGCGGAATAGAAGAGTAAAGCGTTTGCGCCAGGGACAAAAGCGTCAGGAACGCTTTTGAAAGTCGCTTGCGACGGCCCGGCAGGGTGAATCTCAGGGATGAGATTCATATCTGCGCAATCCGAGCGTACATGGACGTACTCGCAGCGTCTTTACGATCTATCCGTTACTCCCGCTCTACGGATTTTGTCAACAACCTCAAACGTAGGCTCGGAAGCGAGCCTACGTTTTTTCTGCCCTAAGATATTAGTCTCTTAACGCAAATCAGATTCCTGCTGGTTGGCGAGTTTCACCGCTTCACGCTGCTTTTTCAGCCCGCGCCAGCCGATAATCAGCATGATCGCCAGTACCGGAATGGTCGCAACCGTCCAGGTGCCGTTCGGGTAATCAAACGCCATCAATCCCAGCACGCTCATCAGAAAAGCCAGCGTCAGCCACGATGTCACGGGCGCGCCGGGCATTTTGAATGCCACCGGTTTGGCTTTCCCCTGACGAATCGCTTTGCGCAGTTGCATCTGGCACAGAATGATGAATGCCCAAGAGCAGATAATGCCGAGCGAGGCGATATTCAGGACGATCTCGAACACCTGCGACGGTACCACGTAGTTCAGCACCACACCGATAATGTGGATGCCGACTGTGACCAAAATACCGGTATAGGGCACGGACTGCGTACTCATTTTTGACAGGAAAGCGGGCGCCGAACCGCCCAGCGACAGCGAGCGCAAGATGCGTCCCGTCGAGTACAGACCTGAGTTCAGGCTGGACAGCGCAGCGGACAGCACCACGATATTCATGACCGTGCCGATATAGGGCACGCCGAGTTTGCTGAAGAAGGTCACGAACGGGCTTTGTCCCGCCTGATAAGCGTTCCACGGCAGCAGACAGACCAATAGCACAACAGAGCCGACGTAGAACAGGCCGATACGCCAGATGACGCTGTTGACCGCTTTCGGCAGCACTTTCTCTGGGTCTTTACATTCGCCTGCGGTTGTCCCGATGATCTCGATACCGGCAAAGGCAAATATCACCCCCTGAACCAGCACCAGCGCGGGCAGAATCCCGTGCGGGAATAGGCCACCGTTGTCGGTAATCAGGTGCAAACCGGGCGTGTTGCCGTCCAGCGGGCTGCCGGTGCCGAGATAGACCGTACCGACCACCAGAAAAATAGCGATGGCTGCGACCTTAATCAGCGCGAACCAGAACTCCATTTCGGCAAACCATTTCACGCCAATCAGGTTCATCAGCGTGACGATGGACAACGCCCCCAGCGCGAACAGCCACTGCGGGACATCGGCAAATGTGCCCCAGTAGTGCATGTAGAGCGCGACGGCGGTGATGTCGACAATGCCGGTCATCGCCCAGTTGAGGAAGTACATCCAGCCTGCCACATAGGAGGCCTTTTCACCCAGAAACTCGCGTGAGTACGACACGAAGCTGCCGCTGGTGGGGCGATGCACGATCAGCTCGCCTAATGCTCGTAGAATGAAAAAAGAGAAGATGCCGCAAACCAGATAGACCAGCGCCAGCGCGGGCCCTGCCATTTGCAGACGTGCACCTGCACCAAGAAATAACCCGGTGCCGATAGAGCCGCCAATCGCGATCATCTGTACGTGGCGGTTGCCGATACTCTGGTGATAGCCCTTTTCGTGAAGACGTTGCGCGGCGGTATGATGCTCGCTATGAGGAGAAGAATGTTGTGTCATTTACTCGGTGTTTTCCTGTCTGTCACGCATCTCTTGGCGATGCGCTCGCTATTATTATTTCGAATTCAATTGACTATGTTTTTTCTGTGGCGTTTTTTTATGCCGAACATCCCTGTCCGGCACCTTTCGGGCCGTTGCTACACAACGTTGAAAAACGCTCCCAGCGTTTTTTTATAGTGCGCTGAGCGCGGTACGCCGCATGGCAGAAAACAACGGCAGCGATGCTACCTTTTCCTGTGTGCTGTGGCAAAAAATGGAGAGAAGGAAAGTGTGTCAGAGCGTGTGGTGTCGGGGGCGGGGCATCAGACGGGAAATCCCCCCAGTTAGGCGAGCTAGAACTGGGGCGGGACGCAGCATAAATGTGTTCATCCGGTTTTCTGTGAAGCTGCCAGCGCGGCGTCTTCTTCCGCCTGCCGTAAAATGGCTTTGGCGACCCACTGCGTGACATCCTGAATGCTGTCTTCTTCCAGATGCCAGATATCTTTCAGCACCAGAAAAACCTCGGAACCGTAAATGAGTGATAAGGCATAAATCACCCGCTGTTGTGCTTCCGGCGTGATTTTTCCTTCCAGCGGTTCAGTGGCAATCTTGAGCAGGCGTTTACGATTGCCGCGCGTCAGCGTATCCGTATGCAGGCGATTGGAACGGCGATCGGCCCATTGTTGCAGTGACAGATGCAGTGCGGCACGCAGCGCACCTTCATGTTCCAGCATCCTTGGGTAAGCAAAGCGCAGCAATTCGGCCACGCGTTCGCTGGCATCCGGCTGTGTCGGGTGCCACGCCAGAATCGGGCCGAGGCTTTCACCGACAACGGCGGAGACTAACGCACTTTGCGTCGGGAAATAGCGATAGGCCGTCGCGCGTGAAAGCTGAGCCGCGGCGGCAACATCGGTAATGGAAGGGAATATGCCCTGGTCGAACATATTCATAGCGGTGTCAATTAATAAACGACGGGTTTTCGCCCGTGTTGATGTCAGTGTTTCATCCCGTTCAATCACATAGACCTCATTGAATTTTCGGGCCGGACGCTATCGGGCAGCACGGCGTTGTCGCCTGAACTATAGCAAATTGAGTGATTCTTGTGCCATGTCAAGCTTTCTTACTGTCAATGTAATGTTGTATATAATATTTTGAGACTTTTGTCTCATTTGAGTATTTAATGAATTGTATTTCTGATACTCAAGTCTCAATATGGCGATTAATTAGTCTTTCTGTTTTTTGTTTCTTGTAATTATCATTTATATCAATCTGTTAATTGTTTCACTAATGGTGGGAGGGATACCGAGTGGGAAGTGAAGTTGGCAGCATTTATATTGCAAGTACAGCGGATACTAAAGGGAAGGAACAGATTTACGTCCGCGATCTGATTGCCGCGACAGGCTTGAAAACCGTCACGGTCGATCTGTCAACGACATCGCCGTCAACGGACGCACGGGTGTCAGAGGTGACAGATATCAGCGCAGAAACGGTGGCATCGTACCACCCGCAGGGCGCGTCGGCGGTGTTTTGCCATGACAGAGGGCAGGCGATTGGCGCCATGGCCGTTGCGTTTGAGCACTTCATGCTGTCGCGCGATGACATTGCTGGGGTGCTTGGGCTTGGCGGTTCCGGCGGCACGGCGTTGATCACGCCCGCGATGCAGGCACTACCGATCGGGATGCCGAAGCTGATGGTGTCGACGATGGCCTCTGGCGATATCTCCGGTTACATCGGTGCCAGCGATATCAGCATGATGTACTCCGTTACCGATGTGGCTGGCCTGAACCGTATTTCTCGTCAGGTTCTTGGCAACGCCGCGCACCAAATTGCGGGGGCCGTGAAGTTTAAGATTCAGGAACATCATGATGATAAGCCCGCGATTGGCCTGACCATGTTTGGCGTAACGACACCGTGCATTCAGGAAGCCAGTGCATTGCTGGAAGCGGAGTTTGACTGTCTGGTTTTTCACGCGACGGGTAGCGGCGGGAAAGCGATGGAAAAGCTGGTGGACAGCCATTTGCTCACTGGCGTGCTCGATCTCACGACGACGGAAGTGTGCGATTTACTGTTTGACGGCGTGCTGGCCTGCGGGCCGGAACGGTTTGACGCGATAGCCAAGACGCAGGTGCCTTACGTGGCCTCCTGCGGGGCGCTGGACATGGTGAATTTTGGCGCGCCCGCCAGCATACCGGAGAAATACGCGCATCGTCTGTTCTACAACCACAACGCACAAGTCACTCTGATGCGTACGACGATAGACGAAAATATCGCGATGGCGCGCTGGATTGGGGAGAAGCTGAACCGCTGCGAAGGCGAAGTGCGCTTCCTGATCCCCGAAGGCGGCTTCTCTGCGCTGGATGCGCCGGAACAGGCATTCTGGCACCCGGAAGCGCGTGATGCGTTTATCAGCACGCTGGAGAGCGTTGTGCAGCAAACGGCAAGACGACAGATTATTCGTCTGCCTTTCCATATTAACGATCCTTTATTTGCCCATGCGGCTGTCGATGCGTTTCGGGCTTTAGTGAAATAAGAAGGGGAAAAGGATGAAGTCAGGCATGAATCGTCAGGAGCTGCTGGCAAAATTCCGCGAAATGATCGCCCGCCGTGAACCGATTATCGGTGGCGGCGCAGGGACGGGGCTTTCCGCGAAATGTGAAGAAGCGGGCGGCATCGATCTGATTGTGATCTACAACTCCGGTCGCTATCGCATGGCGGGGAGAGGTTCTCTGGCTGGCCTGCTGGCTTACGGCAACGCGAATGAGATCGTCGTGGATATGGCGAAAGAAGTTCTACCGGTTGTGAAACATACGCCGGTGCTGGCGGGTGTGAACGGAACCGATCCTTTCTGTCAGTTTGACAAGTTCCTGGATGACCTGAAAGCGCTGGGTTTTTCTGGCGTACAGAACTTCCCAACCGTGGGGCTGATCGACGGTAATTTTCGCGCCAATCTGGAAGAAACCGGCATGGGATATGCACTGGAAGTGGATATGATCCGTCTGGCGCATGAAAAAGACATGCTGACCACACCTTATGTGTTCAGTGCGGCCGATGCGGTTGCGATGACGAAAGCGGGCGCGGACATTATTGTCCCGCACATGGGGTTAACCACCGGCGGCAATATTGGGGCGGAAACGGCGCTGAATCTCGCAGACTGTGTGCCGTTGATTAATCACTGGGCAGATGAGGCGAAGGCGATACGTAAGGATGTGATTGTTCTGTGCCACGGCGGGCCGATTTCAACACCGCAGGATGCTCAGTTCATTATGGACCATTGTCCGCAGTGCGATGGTTTTTACGGCGCCAGCTCGATGGAGCGACTGCCGACAGAAACCGCGCTAACGGCTACAACACAGCAATTTAAAAAAATTAAGCGTTAACACACTTTTTTGGCTCTCTACCTGCTGATGTCCCAATGCTGGAACAAAGGCGGGTAAATTTTGCGTCAATATCAGGGAATACGGCCAGCACACGCTGGCCGCAGTTTTTTTGTGTACCACAGAGAGGTACTCAATAGCGTTTTAGGTCGCACAGGGGAGAAAGATACTGTTATACATGCTATTTTTCATGGTGCAAAAACTTCGGAGAAATAGGTATGACATGGCGTATCACGATAGGATTAGTCACGAACTTATTACTCAGCTTTGCCGTTATGGCAAACGCGGGCATTGGTTTTCAACAGATAACATTAGCGGATGAGGTCAATAACAGGCCGTTAGACGTCGCCGTATTTTATCCGGTTTCGGCATCCTCACAAACCACGATCATAGGGGACGATGCTGTTTTTCCTGGTATCGCGGTGAGTAAAAACGCCCTGCCTGAACCCGGTGAACATCCCTTGATCGTGATTTCACACGGTTACGGCGGGAGCTGGTTTAATCAACACTGGTTGGCACTGGCGTTAGTGAAACAAGGCTATATTGTTGCCGCGCCCAACCACCCTGGGACTACCTTTAAAAATATGCGCGTTGAGAACGCTCAGGCGCTTTGGCAGCGGCCTCGTGACCTCAGTCGCGTGATTACGGCACTGCTCGCCACGCCAGAAAAAACGGGACAGGTTGATGCGAAGCGGATTGCCGCAGTGGGACACTCGCTGGGGGGCTGGACGGTATTGGCGTTAGCGGGTGGGCGTTTTAGCACGGCGCAATTTGAGAAAGATTGTCTGACGCACGCTGAGCTGGCGTCCTGTACGGTTTATGAAAAGATGCAAGTCGCAAAAAATGCCGCATCACGTGCACAGCTTGATGAGTCACTCGCGGATCCGCGCCTCCGCGCGGTAGTTTTGTTGGATATGGGGATGGCGAGAGGGTTTACCGCAGAGAGTCTGGCGGCCATCAAGGTTCCCGTTTTGACCATGGCGGCGGGATATCACGATGAGGAACTGCCTACTGCACTGGAATCTCACGATCTGGCGCAGAAACTGCCATCAGCATATTCAACGTATAAGGAAATAGCAGACGCGACGCATTTTAGTTTCATACAGCGTTGTAAGCCGGGCGCCGTTGAGATCATCAACGCTGAGAGCCCAGGGGATGGCATGATTTGTCTCGATGGGGGAGATCGTTCGCGTGAGCAGATCCATCAGGAAGTGGTGAAGGACGTCAGCGAGTTTCTTCAGGCGGCGTGGCGGAAACCGTAGCCTGTTCCCGAAGTGGGTACTGACTACGCCATACACTCGGACTTACCCCCGTTAGCCGCAAAAATTAGCGGTTGAAGATGTCGGGAAAACACTGGAATAGCATGTCTGAGTGTCTGTTTAGGACGTTGGAGCATAATGTTCGAGTCGGTGGAAATCCGCGCTACCGGAGTCAACCCGGCAGCGCGGCGTTCTATGGCACGCGTGAATTAACGGCGATAATTTTTCTGTGCGGTATTCACTTTGTACAGATAGCGGCGTGATTCGGCAGACGGATGTTTGGTCGTCAGCGTTTGATAGACATCGCTCGGCGACATACTGTTGATAATGCCTACGGCGCGATCCCGATCGTTGGAGAAGACGCGCAACACGCTGCCTGCGCCACCGTTATACGCGGTGATGACGGCATAGCGTCTTGATGTTGGGTTTTCAATGCCAGCCAGATAGCTGTTCTTCAGAATCGACAAATAGGCCGTGCCCGCGTCGATGTTTTGTTCTGGATCGAACAGGTAACTGCGGCTCGGCTGTCCCCATTTCCCTTTCATCTTGAAGACATCGCGCCCCGCGCTGTGCTGTACCACCTGCATTAGACCCAACGCATCGGAACGGCTGACGGCGTAAGGGTTGAAGCTCGACTCTGTCTGCATAATCGCCAGAATCAACGACTCTTCAATACCGTAACGCTCGGAGGCTTTCCGCACCAGCGGCAGGTATTTGTGTGCACGCTTATCCAGGTGGTTCGGCACAAGCTGGATCGTGACCGACCAGATAACATGCAGGCCGGAAGTCCGTTTTTGCAGACGGTTCTGGAGCAGATAATCCGCGAAGCTGGCGGCACGCCCTTCCCAGCGGATCGGCTGTCCGGTGTTATCCAGCACCTGACCATACAGCAGCGGTTCGCGGCTGATCTGAATATCATTAGCGTCGGAATACAGGTCGGTGTTACTGGCGTCATCGCCCATTAACAGGGTGGTGATAATCGCCTGGCGCAGGCTGGCAACGGAATTGGTCGCCGAAATGGTTTCAATCGTGATAGAACCGGCATCAAAGTTGATGTGGCTACGCGTCTGATATTGATCGGTATATTTGACGTAGTCTTTCGGACCGGCGATCAGAACTTCATTCATACCCCAGATATTTTCGATGTTGTGGGCAAATTGCCCCATCAAAATATCGAAGGCATTAGTATCCTTGATAAACTCTTCGTTGTCGGCATTCCCTTTGTTTCCCGAACAGGAAACCAGCAGCGGTGCAATCACCAGCAAAGCTAACATTTTCTTCATATAACAAGCCGTGTCGGAATAGGGACGTAAACGGGCCCGAAAGCCCGCCATTTTAGTGACTCGGAGGCGTATAGCCTTCGATGTGTACGTCCTTCCCCTCAAACAGGAATTTGATCATTTCCTGTTCCAGCAGCTTACGGTCGTCAACGTTCATCATGCTGAGTTTTTTCTCGTTGATCAGCATCGTTTGCTTGGTTTGCCACTGCCCCCAGGCGTCTTTAGATATTTCGTTATAGATGCGCTTGCCCAGATCGCCGGGATAGAGCTGGAAATCCTGCCCTTCGGCGTCGCGTTGTAAAAAAGTACAAAAAATCGTTCTGCTCATGCTTCTTCCTCATCAATTGCGCAGGCATTCAAACGTGTAGACTGCGGGTGAGCCAGCTCCCTCAGCAGGCGTTCTACTGGGGCGGCCAGTCCGACAGACGGCGGCTGCGCTAAGTTATACCAGAGACCCGCATCGTCATCCATGCAGGACCTGTTTTGTGAGCGATCGGTCTGCGATACGTCCAGCCAGAGCGGAACGATATCCAGATGAAAATGGCTAAAGGTATGGCGGAACGCGACAAGCTGTTGCAATCCATCAGGATTCAGACCGCGTTGTTGCAGCCAGAGTTCCAATTCCCGACGTTCGCTGAACTGCGGGAAGCAAAATAGCCCGCCCCACAGACCCACGGCGGGGCGCTGTTGCAGCCAGACCTGAGAGCCTTGCTGCATCAACAGGAACCAGCCCGTTTTCTCCGGCAGCGTCTGTTTTGGTTTCTTGCCGGGGTATTGCGCCCAACTGTGGTTGGCGTACGCCATGCAACCCGTGTTCAGCGGGCACAGCTCGCACTTAGGGCGGCTACGGGTACAGACCATTGCGCCGAGATCCATCATCGCCTGATTAAACTGGCTGACGCCCTCGGCTGGCGTGACCTCTTCACTCCGCGCCCACAGTTTCTTCTCGACCTCTTTCTTGCCTGGCCAGCCGTCAACGGCGTAGCAGCGTGCCAGCACGCGCTTTACGTTACCGTCGAGAATCGGGTAATGCTGGCCGAGAGAGAGCGACAGCACCGCGCCAGCGGTGGAACGCCCGACGCCCGGGAGCGCCGCGACTTCATCAAACGTGGTGGGGAATTCACCGCCGTGGCGTGACACGATGGTCTGGGCCGCTTTGTGCAGGTTGCGCGCGCGGGCGTAGTAGCCCAGCCCGGTCCATAAGTGGAGCACGTCGTCCAGCGGCGCTGCCGCCAGCGCGCTCACATTGGGAAAACGTTCCATAAAGCGTTGGAAATAGGGAATAACCGTGGTGACCTGCGTTTGTTGCAACATCACTTCGGATAGCCATACTTTATAGGGAGTTTTCTCAAGCTGCCACGGCAGGGTTTTGCGGCCATAGCGTTGATACCAGTCCAGCACCTGATGGGCGAACTGTTGCGCTTGCATCATAAAATGGGGTCACTATCCGACAGGTAAAAAGTTTGACAGCGATTCCAGCACAGAGTGAATGTGCTGTAAACCGGAACTTTCCGAGGCGGTGGGCTTGCTAAACCACGGTATCCTTGCATAATGCGCGTTTCCTTAACGAAATCGGACAGCAAGTAAGCACTCTTTATGATTAACAACGTCATTTCACCGGAATTTGATGAAAATGGGCGCCCGATGCGTCGTATCCGCAGTTTTGTCCGCCGTCAGGGGCGTTTGACCAACGGGCAACAGTTGGCGCTGGATAACTACTGGCCGGTGATGGGCGTGGAATATCAGACCGAGCTGGTAGATTTTAACGCACTATTTGGTCGTGACGCGCCAGTGGTGCTGGAAATTGGTTTTGGGATGGGCGCCTCGCTGGTAACGATGGCAGCACAGCATCCTGAGCAGAATTTTCTCGGTATTGAAGTTCACCTTCCGGGCGTGGGGGCGTGTCTCGCTTCCGCACAGGAGGCGGGCATCAGCAATCTGCGCGTGATGTGCCACGATGCGATCGAAGTGCTGATGAAGATGATCCCGGACGGATCGCTGTCGATGGTTCAACTCTTCTTCCCTGACCCGTGGCATAAAGCCCGCCATAATAAACGCCGCATCGTCCAGGTGCCTTTCGTTGAACTGGTGCAAAGCAAGTTGAAGGTTGGCGGCGTGTTCCATATGGCAACAGATTGGGAACCTTATGCGCAACATATGCTCGAAGTGATGACGTCTGTCGCTGGGTACCGCAACCTTTCCGATAAGAATGACTACGTTGAGCGGCCGGATTCTCGACCGCTAACGAAATTTGAAGCGCGCGGCCAGCGTTTGGGGCATGGCGTATGGGATCTGATGTTTGAGAGGATAAAATAGAATGGCACAAGCTCGTAGTCGTCGTTTACGTAAAAAACTGCACATTGATGAGTTTCAGGAATTAGGCTTTTCGGTCAGCTTCCGCTTTCCTGAAGGCACTAACGTGGAAGACATCGATCAACTGATGGATAAGTTCGTTGATGAGGTGATTGAACCACAGGGTCTGGCATTTGAAGGCAGCGGTTATCTGTACTGGGAAGGTCTCATCTGTTTGCAAAAACTGGGTCACTGTACTGAAGAGCATCGCCAACTGGTTAGTCGCTGGTTGGAAGAACAGAAACTGACTGATGTGAAAGTCAGCGATCTGTTCGATATCTGGTGGGATCTGCCAGAAAACCTGTTGTAATTTTTGCTTCAGTAAAAGCAGAAGAGCTTTGGTTTACGCCAACGCGTTAAGCTAAGTAAAAAAACGCCTGAGCGGATGATGGCTCAGGCGTTATCCGCCTCATCAAAGGGCACATTGCCGCTTTCTCGCCACTGCCGTTGTTTTCTTCAGGAGAAAATATGTCGCGTAAAATGACCTTGGGTTTATTGATGTTGCTGTCCTGGCAAGCGCAGGCAGCTTACCAGTGCAACGTGAACCCGCAGGACGACATCATTATCAGTCCGCAGCACGTACAGGTCGTGGGTGCCAGCGGTAATTTACAGCTTTCCCCGCAGGGCGACATCGTCCGTAACGGTACGCCGCTGACCCTGAACGCCGAACAGCGCCAGAAAGCCAAAGCCTATCAGGCGGATATACGCCAGCAACTGCCGTGGATCGATCAGGGGGCGCAACAGCATCTGGAAAAAGCGCGCGTCGCGCTGGATAACGTGATCGTGCGGGAGCTCGGCAACGACAGCAATGTACGTAACCGTCTGACTACGCTGGATAAACAGCTCAAACAGCAGATGAACCGTATTATCGAACACCGCAGTGATGGTCTGACGTTCCACCATCAGGCGATTAAACAGGTTGAGCAAGATGGCAAGCAGATTGTGCAGCAAAGCATGGGCGGCGTCTTGCAGGATAGCCTGAACGAGATGGGCGTAAAACAGATGTCTAGCGGCGGTAACCCGCTACAGGCAATGATGGGCAACCTCGGCGGTTTGCAGAAAGCGATTCAGGCCGAGTGGAATAATCAGGAACTGGAGTTCCAGCGTTTTGGTAATGACGTATGCAGTCGCGTGACGTCATTGGAAAACCAGCGCAAGAACCTGCTGCAAACGCTGAAGTAATCGTTCAGCGTTTTTGTTCACGTCTTGTTTTTTGAATGCCTTGTTTTGTGAATGAATTGTTTGTGTGAACCCATTAAAGAAAACCGGGCAGTGCCCGGTTTTGTCGTTTAAGGTGCTGGGAATGTGAACCGACGGTGGATCGCTTCCAGTTCATCAAGGATCTCGCTGTCCAGCGTCAGATTTTGGCTGTCGAGGTTGATTTGTAACTGTTCCAGCGTGGTCGCACCTAACAACGTGCTGGCGACGAACGGCTGCTGACGCACAAATGCCAATGCCATTTGCGCTGGATTCAAACCGTGCTTTTGCGCCAGCGCCACGTACTCGGCAACGGCCGCCTGAGCTTGCGGGCCGGTATAGCGGGTGAAGCGGCTAAATAGCGTGTTGCGCGCGTTAGCGGGTTTTGCGCCATTCAGGTATTTACCCGTCAGCGTACCGAATGCCAGTGACGAATAGGCGAGAAGTTCTACGCCTTCATGTTGGCTGATTTCCGCTAAGCCGACTTCAAAACTGCGGTTCAGCAGGCTGTAGGGGTTCTGGATCGACACAATGCGCGGCAGATCGTGTTTTTCCGCCAAATGCAGATAGCGCATCACGCCCCACGGGGTTTCGTTGGAAACGCCGATGTAGCGAATCTTACCGGCACGCACCTGTTCATTCAGTGCTTCCAGCGTTTCCAGCAGCGTAACGACCGGTTTGTCGTCAGTATATTGCGATCTGCTATCAGTATATTGATAGTTCAGCTTGCCAAAACAGTTGGTCTGGCGCTGTGGCCAATGCAACTGATAAAGGTCGATATAGTCAGTGTTCAAGCGTTGCAGACTGGCGTCCAGCGCAGCACGGATATTTTTTCTGTCTAGCGCCTGCTGTGGGCGGATGCTGTGATCGTTTCCGCGCACAGGGCCGGAGACTTTGCTCGCCACAATCAGTTTTTCACGGCCGCCACGGGATTTCAGCCAGGAACCGATATAGCTCTCGGTTAACCCCTGTGTTTCCGGGCGTGGAGGAACGGCGTACATTTCTGCTGTGTCAATCAGGTTAACACCTGCGGCAATGGCGTGATCTAACTGGGCATGAGCGTCTGCTTCGCTGTTCTGTTCGCCAAAGGTCATCGTACCAAGACCCAGCACGCTCACTTCTAAAGAACTATGGGGAATACGGTGATATTGCATTGCCAGCTTCCTTATGTCTGAAAATAGCAGGTGTCTTTCTCCTCATTTCCGCATGATTTTCTGCGATTCCAATGAATTTGGGAGAACACACCTGAATTTGACTATAACGAAGCCACAGCGAGTGGGGAAGTCTCTTCTGTTACCCTTTTGTGGGATTTTGTTAGAGAACGTCGCCCGATGGGGGGAGAACGGGCTAACGTTGCCCTTAGCGCTGAACGATTTGGGAAACTTGGTCGCTGTTGATCTGTTTCTGATTACCTTGCTCATCGATATAGCTGAGAAGCCCGGTATCTTTATCCAGCACGGGTTTTCCCTGCGTTAGAAGCATTTGCCCCTCTTTTGTCGCCATTACGTAGTCGCTGGAACAGCCCGCAAGGGTAAATAATAACGCCAGTGCCACTGCGATTTTCATCCGTACTTTCATCGTATTAACCCGTTAATAAATGCAAAAACTTAAGTGAGTCTAGCAAAGGGTTGAGAGGGATAACGTAGGAATAATGGAAAAAATGCGTGTTGGGGGCGTTAATTTTGTGTAATCAGGCGGCTGGTGGCCGCCTGATTAGGTCGCTTGGCGTTTTGAGCGCTCACTCTGTGGCGATCAGTGTGCCGTTTTCTCTTTTTTACTGCGCAGTAGGTTCAGCGCCTCGACGGACATTGAGAAGAACATGGCGAAGTAGATATAGCCTTTCGGTACGTGAACGTCGAAGCTTTCCAGAATCAGGGTGAACCCGACCAGAATCAGGAACGACAAGGCTAGCATTTTGACGGACGGGTGGCGTTCGACAAACTCACCGATAGGACGTGCGGAGAACATCATGACTCCAACGGCGATAACGACGGCTGCCATCATAATGAACAGATGATCAGACAGGCCAACGGCGGTGATCACTGAGTCCAGACTGAAGATAATATCCAGCAGCATGATTTGCACAATCGCGCCAAAGAAAGAGTACACCTTGGAAGTATGGTCTTCTGAACCGCCTTCGACGGTTTCGTGAATTTCCTTGCTCGATTTCCAGATCAGGAATAGTCCCCCGAAGAACAAAATCAGATCGCGCGTGGAAATCTCGTTGTCGAATACGGTAAACAGCGGGTCAGTCAAACGCATGACCCAGGCAATGGAAGCGAGCAGCCCCAAACGCATCAACATCGCCCCCATCAGCCCGATGCGGCGTGCTTTGTTTTGTTGGGCTTTAGGCAGTTTGGCGACAACCAGAGACAGGAAAATAATGTTATCGATCCCAAGAACGATTTCCAGAATAGTCAGCGTTCCCAATGCCAACCATGCGTTCGGATCAACAATCCAATCAAACATTATATCAATACACCTTAAACGAAACGTAAACGATATTATACTCTGCCAGCTTGGTGCGTAGGCAAGCGAAAGTGTGATGTCGTGAAGATATACTCGTCATATCTCGCATTGTGCCCCCTGTGCTGGCGTGCCTTTTGCTCTGGTTTTTTATCTGGGCCGGCGTCAGGCTTTTCCCAGGCCACATTCTCTTGCCGCAATAAGATCAGTGTACGACGAAGTATCGTACTGATGAAGCATAGCGCTCATGAAACTCAGTTGCTGAGCTGCATAAAGTGGCGAGCCAGCAGCGGCGCGGTAAAGGTTTTTTTCAGATAGAACCCGCGGGGTAGCGTCAGAATTGGCTGACCAAATTCTCCGATGGCCTCCGTTAAGGCACGGCTATTTGCCGCTTTGGGGCGTAACTGTAGCACTTCGCCATGCCGGGCGGTGATGCTTTCTACCTGGCCAAGCACGATCAGGTCCATCAACTCTTCCCAATCGCAGCGCAGCTGTTCCTCTTCTTCTTCGCTGGGGCTCCAGATCAGCGGTGCGCCAACACGGCGTTCCCCTAGTGGAATGTGCCGCGATCCTTCAACCGGAATCCATAGCACCCGTGCGAGCTTGTGTCGTACGTGACTGCTTTCCCACGTAACGCCGCTGTTGCCTGTTAACGGCGCAACGCAAACGAAAGTGGTTTCCAGCGGTTTACCCTGTTCATCAATCGGAATGGTTTTTAGCTCAACGCCGATGTCAGGGAAATCCTGCTCGGGCTTGCTGCCTGCGCTGGCTCCCAGAAAACGCTCCAGCAGAACGCCAATCCAGCCTTTATCGCGTTTCAGGTTGGCGGGAAGCGGCAGGCGAGCGATGTCCGCCAATTCCGCGAGATTATAACCAGCGAGGGATTGCGCGCGTTCCAGCAAGGCTTGCTCGTGTGGCGGCGCAGTCGTGTGAACCCTAGGTGAATTCATTGCATATCGCTCTATATTTTTCCGCTCAAAAAAAATACAACAGATGGGGAATACCCATGCACAGCCTGCAAGACGGTGGAGAAAAACAATAATAGCATGATTCGTAGCGTTTTTTTTCAGTGTGATGGTGATCACTTTGCCGAGTTTTGCAAACTGTTCACGTATAGCCACCGACAATAAACAGGATCTTACACTAGGTTATCCACAGATTTCTTGGATAACCCACATAAACATGAATTACTGGTTCGATTTACAGCCTTGACTCTCGGTTACTTTGCTGTTTTTGCCTATTTATTGCCTGACTTTGAGGCATTACCTGTGGATAAAAACGGCATAGTGCGATCTTTCGCCAATCTTGCATTGTATGCCATTTGAACAAAAATAAAGGGGGCTATATTGCCAATAACATGGGGTGTAATTTTATGAATAAAAAGCACTATTTTTTAATTTATAGTAATATTTTTTCTTCATGAGAAATGAGTTTTACTCACTTCTTCATGGGTTCTGCACAAAGATGTCCACAGAAAAAGTGAATAAATTGCGCATTTCAGCCTTCACATGTTTATAACTTTGATCTTATCTGTGGGTTATCTTACTTTTATTAGTATCACATGCTTTCTAAGCAGTGGTTTACCGCCTGACGGGAGTGTGAAACAATCAGGTCATCTTTGCATTGATGTTTATTGAGGTAGTCCGGTGATCGATGATGATGGCTACCGCCCAAACGTTGGTATTGTAATCTGTAATCGGCAGGGACAGGTGATGTGGGCTCGGCGCTATGGTCAGCACTCCTGGCAGTTTCCTCAGGGGGGGATTAACCCCGGTGAAAGTGCTGAGCAGGCGATGTACCGCGAACTGTTTGAAGAAGTCGGGTTAAGAAAAAAGGATGTGCGCGTACTGGCATCTACCCGTAACTGGTTACGCTATAAATTACCAAAGCGTTTGGTGCGTTGGGATACAAAACCGGTCTGTATCGGCCAAAAGCAGAAATGGTTTTTGCTACAGTTGATGTGTAATGAGTCGGATATCAATATGCAAAGCAGCGGCACGCCGGAATTTGATGGCTGGCGTTGGGTGAGTTACTGGTATCCGGTACGTCAGGTCGTCTCTTTTAAGCGAGATGTGTATCGTCGCGTGATGAAGGAATTTATCAACCCGGTGATACTGCTTCAGGAGAGTGTTGCGGCTCGGGTGGCGACCCCATCTGGTCCCCGGCGAAAAAGAGGGTAATTCAGGCACATTATGCTCACGCGCTTGCGAGAAATTGTCGAAAACGTTGCGGCAACGGCCCGCCTTAGTGATGCGCTGGACATTCTGGTCAATGAGACCTGTCAGGCTATGGACACGGAAGTCTGTTCCATTTATCTGGCCGATCACGATCGTCAATGCTATTACCTGATGGCAACGCGCGGGTTGAAAAAGCCGCGCGGGCGCACGGTGACGCTGGCGTTTGGGCAAGGTATTGTCGGGTTGGTTGGTCAACGTGCCGAGCCTATCAACCTGGCCGATGCCCGAGCCCATCCCAGTTTCAAATATATCCCTGCTGTGAAAGAGCAACATTTCCGCTCTTTTCTTGGCGTTCCCATTATCCACCGTCGCCATCTGCTCGGCGTACTGGTGGTGCAACAGCGTGAACATCGTCAGTTTGATAAAAACGAAGAGTCGTTCATGGTGACGCTGGCCACGCAGATGGCCGCGATTCTTTCCCTTTCACAGATCAAAACGCTCTTCGGTCAATACCGTCAGACGCGCGTTAAGGCGCTGGTGGCCGCCCCCGGTGTGGCGATCGCCCCTGGCTGGCAGGATTGTACCCAGCCTTCTCTGGATCAAGTGTTCCCCGCGTCGAGTCTGGACAGCGAGCGTGAGCGATCCCGTTTAACGCAGGCGTTGGAAGAGGCAACGGCGGAATTTCGTCGCTTCAGCAAGCGGTTTAGCGCCAGTGCGCAGAAAGAGAGCGCGGCGATTTTCGATTTGTACTCACACTTACTGAATGATGCGCGACTCAAGCGTGAACTCTTTCAGGAAGTGGATGCGGGCAATGCCGCTGAGTGGGCTGTGAAGCTGGTGATCGAACGTTTTGCCGCGCAGTTCACCAACTTGCAGGATACCTACTTGCGTGAACGGGCGGGCGATCTGCGCGCGCTCGGGCAGCGGCTGCTGTTTCACCTTGATGATAACGCGCAAATCATGGGGCAGTGGCCTGAGCGCTTTATCCTCGTTGCGGACGAATTAACGGCGACGCTGTTGGCGGAACTACCGCCAGAGCGGCTGGCGGGCGTTGTCGTGTATGACGGTGCCGCCAACTCGCATGCGGCGATTCTCGTACGGGCGATGGGTATTCCCACGTTGGTGGGCGCGGATATTCAGCCCGGCTTGCTGCACCAGCGTCAACTGATCATCGACGGCTATCGCGGTGAGCTGTTGGTCGATCCTGAACCCGTGCTGGTACAGGAATACCAGCGCCTGCTGACGGAAGAAAATGAGCTAACCCGTTTGGCTGAAGGAGAAATGGAACAGCCTGCCGTGTTGAAAAGCGGCGAACGTATTCAGGTTATGTTGAATGCGGGGTTAAGTGCTGAACACGAAAAGCATTTTATCAATCAGGTTGATGGCGTGGGTCTGTACCGTACGGAAATCCCTTTTATGTTGCAAAGCGGTTTTCCGTCCGAAGATGAACAGATGGCGCAATATCAAAGCATGTTGCAGCTTTATCCAACGCGCCCGGTGATGCTGCGCACGCTGGATATCGGCGCGGATAAGCCGCTGCCTTATCTGCCTATTAGCGAAGAGAACCCGTGCCTTGGCTGGCGCGGTATTCGGATTACGCTCGATCAACCTGAAATCTTTCTGATTCAAGCGCGCGCCATGCTGCGGGCTAACGCACACAGTGGCAACCTCAGTATTCTGCTGCCGATGATCAGCAGTCTGGATGAAATCAGTGAAGCGCGTCGTCTGATCGATCAGGCAGCGGGCGAAGTCGAAGAATTACTGGGCTTCCCACAGCCAAAACCGCGGATCGGCATCATGATCGAAGTACCATCGATGCTGTTTCTGCTCCCTCATCTGGCTTCCCGCATTGATTTTGTTTCAGTTGGCACCAACGATCTGACGCAGTATCTGCTGGCGGTAGATCGTAACAACGCTCATGTGGCATCGCTTTATGACAGTCTGCATCCTTCCATGTTGCAGGCGTTGAATATGATCGCTGTCGAGTGTGAGCGGCATAATATTCCGCTTTCTGTGTGCGGTGAAATGGCGGGCGAAGCGCTCGGCGCATTGCTGCTGACGGGGTTGGGGTATCGCTCGCTCAGTATGAACGGACGTAGCGTGGCGCGAATTAAATATCTGCTGCGCCAAATTACGCTGGCAGAATCGCAGGCGTTGGTGAAGCAATTACTCGGTGCGCAGAGTGCGGCGGAAGTCCGACAGTGGGCGGCGATCTTCATGGAAGAGCGCGGATTGGGCGGCTTGATTCGAGGCGGACGCTAATCCGTCTCGGTGTGGTATTGACGGATATATCAAGATTTAATTGCGAGTAAATGTTTAACAACGACTCAATGTTTTACAGAACTTTTCCCCGATGCAAGCAATGAGCGCGGGTGCGTATGCTATGATTCGCCACCGCGGTTCGCAGGAACGGATTCATTCTCCTGCCTTTTGCCTATCAATGACGATCCCGAAAGCAGGGATAACACAATAAAATATGTGGTGAATGATGACGACAAGCTATCTGGCGTTTCCTCAGTTTGACCCAGTGATTTTCTCTATTGGCCCATTGGCGTTGCACTGGTATGGGCTGATGTATCTGGTGGGTTTTGTATTTGCCATGTGGTTAGCAGTGCGTCGGGCGAATAAACCGGGGAGCGGCTGGACCAAAGATGAAGTCGAAAACCTGCTGTATATGGGGTTCCTCGGAGTCTTCGTCGGCGGGCGTTTGGGTTATGTTCTGTTTTATGCCCTCCCGTCATTTCTTGAAAATCCGCTCTATCTTTTCAAAGTCTGGGATGGCGGCATGTCGTTCCATGGCGGTTTGATGGGCGTTATCTGCGTCATGTTGTGGTTCGCACATCGCACCAAGCGCCACTTCTTTCAAGTCGCTGATTTTATTGCTCCCTTGATTCCTTTTGGGCTGGGGGCTGGTCGTTTGGGCAACTTCATCAATGGCGAACTGTGGGGACGCGTGACGACGGATACGCCGTGGGCCATGCTGTTCCCAGGCTCGCGCGGCGAAGATATGGCGCTGGCCGTCAGTAACCCGCAATGGCAGGCGATTTTCAATCAGTACGGCATGCTGCCGCGCCATCCTTCCCAACTGTATCAAATGATGCTGGAAGGGGTGGTGCTGTTTATCATTTTGAATCTCTTTATTCGTAAATCTCGGCCGATGGGCAGCGTTTCAGGGCTTTTCCTGATCGGTTATGGCACGTTCAGAATTATTACTGAATTCTTCCGCCAGCCGGATGCGCAGTTGGGGCTGTTCGGTGGCCTGTTCAGCATGGGGCAAATCCTGTCTCTGCCGATGGTGATCGCCGGTATTCTGATGATGGTCTGGGCCTACCGCCGTCAGCCTGCATAGCAATAATCCGCCGTCCTTCTTTAATATTTGTGGTGAGGTAGTATGAAACAGTATCTGGATCTGATGAAAAAAGTGCTTGAAGAGGGCACGCCGAAGGCCGACCGTACTGGCACGGGCACGCGTTCTATTTTCGGCCATCAGATGCGTTTCAACTTGCAGGATGGGTTTCCACTGGTGACCACCAAGAAATGCCACCTGCGTTCAATTATTCATGAACTGCTCTGGTTCCTGAACGGCGATACCAATGTTGCTTATCTGCATGAAAATAAAGTCAGTATTTGGGATGAATGGGCGGATGAGAACGGCGATTTGGGGCCGGTTTACGGAAAACAGTGGCGTTCGTGGGGAGCTGCCGACGGTCGTGAGATCGACCAGTTGAAGAATGTTCTGACCCAGTTGAGACAAGATCCAGATTCTCGCCGTATTATTGTGTCTGCTTGGAACGTGGGTGAACTGGACAAAATGGCGCTGGCGCCGTGCCACGCATTTTTCCAGTTCTACGTGGCGGATGGCAAACTCTCTTGCCAGCTTTATCAGCGCTCGTGCGATATCTTCCTTGGCCTGCCGTTCAACATCGCCAGCTATGCGCTGCTGGTGCATATGGTGGCGCAGCAGTGCGATCTAGATGTCGGTGATTTCGTCTGGACTGGTGGTGACACGCATCTGTACAACAACCATCTGGAACAGACGAATCTACAACTGAGCCGTGAACCGCGTGCGCTGCCTAAACTAGTGATTAAGCGCCGCCCGGATACGCTGTTCGACTACCGCTTCGAGGACTTTGAAATCGAGGGATACGATCCACATCCCGCCATCAAAGCACCGGTTGCGATTTAAAACTTCCCCACACTTTTCAGGGCCGCGTCATGCGGCCCTTTGCTTCCCTCATTTTCCCTACCTCCCCGCACGTTTTTTCTGTTGTTACATCGTTGCAGCAAAACATTGCGAGCCGCTGCGTATAACGCCGTTAACGCGCTGTTTTTGCTGATAAGACTCACTATCCTGACGCAATGAAAACAGGGAATCGACAACAGCGGGGATTTACCTTGCTTGAACTTTTAGTGGTGCTGACGATCGTAACGCTGATGGCAGGTGGCGGCCTGCATGGCTGGATTCAATATCAGCAGGCCATTCGTCTGGAGCAGAGTGCGCAGCAGCTGCTGGATTTTTTGAGTCGGGTTCAGGCGAATGCTTACTGGCATAACGAAACCCGGACGGTGAAACTTATACCGCAGGGAGATCTATGGTGCATGGTGGCAGGTCAGAATGATAAACAGGTGGAGGAAACGTGCCGTGAGAACCATCCAGGGCAGTTCGTTCGCCGTACGCAGGAGGTCGTGCTGGCAAAATCCACCAGTAACGTGTTTACATTCTTTGGTTTGCGTAATGCCGCTCAGGCTGGGCACATCTCGCTGTCGAACGCTGCGGGTCAGTTACGTCTCATCATCTCGGTGAGGGGACGTATGCGTCTGTGCAGCGAGTCGCAAGTGGTTCTGGCGATTCCTCTATGTTGATAACCGTGACGTTGAGACAACCAAGGCCGAGGTGTAAGCAGCGTGGCTTCACTTTGCCGGAAATTCTGTTAGCGCTGAGTTTAGGTAGTTTGATTATGCTGTCGGCGGCGCAGCTCTACCCTCTGTTGCGTGGTCAAAGTCAGGACAGTGCACAGCTTTTTCGGCTGGAGCAGTTGTTTAGTCAGGTCGCGATGGGGATTGAGAAAGACATCCGTCGGGCCGGTTTCTGTGCGGGAACCTGTCAGGGAAAGGCGATTAGCATCGGGAATTATCCGGGCGAGGCAGAAAACAGCTGTCTGAATGTTTCTTACGATCTGAATCGGAATGGGGTTTGGGATGGAGGGGAACAGCAGGATGCAGAATCTTTTGGCTATCGCTTGCGTGGTCGAGCGTTAGAAATTCAGAGTGGGGCGCACAATTGCCAGGGCGACCGATGGGAAAAGCTGTTTGACCCGCAGGAAGTCGTACTAACTCTATTCCGGTTACAGCGTTTGACTGCGCAAAATGATGTGGCGCTGTATGAATTGCAACTGGCGGGATACTGGGCCAAACGCCCTGCCGTTAAGCAACATATTACCCGCCTGATATTGGGGCGTAACCCATGAAGAAAGGATGGCAAACGGGAAGCGGGACGCTGCCTATGGTGCTGCTGATCGCTGTTATCGGCCTGTTGTTGATGTCTGGGTTGCAACGTCAGCTTGATACTACCATTCAGGTGGGAAACGATGAGCGGCATTATCTGCGCGCCTTCAATCAGGCATTGTCCTCATTGAACTGGGGAAAAGGGCAGCGTTGGAATGCGCTAACGGAAAGCTGGCAGTGTCAGCAACTGTCGGAGGAACAGCTAGTGGTGTGCCTGCGTGCGGCCTCGGATGGGAGGCAGGGGCTACTGCGTGGTGAAGGGACGCTACCTAGTTCGGTGCGACCGTTGACGCTGTACCAGCGGGTGTCATTTTTGGCGTTGTCGTCGGGCCAGATCGCGATTCAACCCTTGGGTAACGGCTGGCTGGATTTTTGCCCTGACAAAGAGGTGACTCGCTGTGATGCAACGGAATAGCGCAGTGAACAAGGAAGTCGTGAGTCATCAATCCGGTTTTAGCCTGCCGGAGACGCTGGTGGCGGCGCTGCTGTTTGCCGTGTCGTTGATGGGATTACTGCAATATCACCAGATTTTACAGCAGTCATTTCAGCATCAGTGGCAGCAGCGTCAGGCCTGGCGGTTTGCGATACAGCAGTTGGAGGCCTATGAAGCGGGTGTACCCTATCATCCGTTTGCTCTTGATAATGCGGTGCCGCTTATGAGTAAACACTGGCAGTTTAGTGTGTCAGAGCAGTTACAGAGCCCAGAATGCCGTCAGGTAACGGCAAGAGTCATGACGCCACGTCGCTATCAGGCTACACTAAACCGTTGGTTTTGCCGGTCACCGGCCGTTTAGCCGACGTGCTTTGGTAAACTATGAATAATGAATTGTAAGACACGGCGAGCAGGAGCCAGAATGTTTAGAATCTATCACTCCAATCAGTTGGATATTTTGAAAAGACTGATGGTTGAGTTGATAAAACGTCAGCCGCTTGCCGATCCCTTCCAGCAGGAAGTGATTTTGGTGCAAAGTCCGGGGATGGCGCAGTGGTTGCAAATTGAACTGGCTGGGCACTTCGGTATTGCTGCCAATATCCAATTCCCGCTGCCCGGTGTTTTCTTGTGGAATATGTGTCGCCACGTCCTGCCGGATATTCCAAAAGAAAGCGCCTTCAGCAAGGATGCGATGACGTGGAAGCTCATGCATTTGCTGCCTGATTTACTGGAACAACCTGATTTTTCGGCACTGAACCACTATCTGCAGGATGATGATAACCAGCGTAAGCTGCATCAGCTTGCCGGGCGCATCGCGGATCTTTTCGATCAATACCTGATTTATCGCCCCGAGTGGATCAAGGCATGGCAAGAAGGGAAACAGGTTGACGATCTCGGCGGGAACCAACTGTGGCAGTCCGCGCTGTGGCGTGCGCTGGTGGATTACACGCGTGAACTGGCGCAGCCCGAATGGCACCATGCGATTCTGTATCAACGCTTTATTACTGCGTTAGAGCAGGCAAAAACATGTCCGAAAGGCCTGCCGCCACGCGTTTTTATCTGTGGTATCTCGGCGTTACCTCCCATCTATCTACAGGCGTTGAACGCACTGGCGCGGCACATTGATGTGCATCTGCTCTTTACCAACCCTTGCCGTCATTACTGGAGTGACATTCAGGACTATAAGTTTCTGGCGAAGCTAAAAGCTCGCAGCCGCCGCTTACATCGTTTTGACGGCGACTCGGCTGAGGAAACGCGTCTGCTCTTTCGCGATCCCTCACAGGCAGAAACGCTGTTCAACGATGACGGTAAACAGTCGATTAATAATCCACTGCTGGCATCGTGGGGAAAGCTGGGGCGCGATAATCTTTATCTGCTAGCTGAACTGGATAACGTGCAGGAGATCGATGCCTTTGTTGAGTCTGATGGCGACAATCTGCTGCACACCTTGCAACGCGATATTCTTGAACTGGAAGACCATGCGGTGGTGGCTGTTAGCCACGAAACACAGAACACGAGCACGCAAAAACGTCAGCTGGCACTCGACGATCGTTCGGTCGATTTTCACGCTTGCCATAGTCCTCAGCGTGAAGTTGAAGTGCTTCACGATCGGCTGCTGGCCATGATGGCTGACGATCCTGAGCTGATGCCGCGTGATGTCATTGTGATGATGGCGGACATCGACAGTTATACGCCGTTTATTCAGGCGGTGTTTGGCAATGCGCCGGATAATCGTTATCTGCCTTTTGCCATCTCCGATCAGCGTGCGCGACATGCGCATCCCGCCTTGCAGGCGGTCATCAGCCTGCTGGATTTACCGACAAGCCGTTTTACGGCGGAACAGGTTCTGGCATTGCTTGAAGTCCCCGCGCTGGCTGCCCGTTTCGGTATTCAGGAAGAAGGGTTACGGCGTCTGCGCCTATGGGTGGTGGAATCCGGCGTGCGTTGGGGGTTGGATGACGACAACGTGCGCGATCTCATGCTGCCGCCGACGGGCCAGCATACGTGGCGTTTTGGTCTGACGAGAATGCTGCTGGGCTATGCGATGGACAGTCAGGCCGGTGATTGGCAGGGCGTGCTGCCTTATGATGAATCCAGCGGATTGATTGCGGAATTGGCTGGTCAACTGGCCGAACTGCTGATGCAAATTCACCAATGGCGTCAGCGTCTGTCTCAGCCGCGCGTGCTTGTCGACTGGCTACCGCTGTGTCGAGAGCTGCTCGAAACCTTCTTTGATGCGGATAGCGAAACCGAAGCGGCGCTGGCATTGGTTGAAAAACAGTGGCAGTACGTGATTGGTATGGGCTCGATGGCTCGCTATCCGCAACAGGTGCCGATTTCCCGATTACGTGATGAGTTGTCGCGGCGCCTCGATCAGGAACGGCTCAGCCAGCGTTTTCTGGCCGGAGCGATCAACTTTTGTACGCTGATGCCAATGCGTTCTATCCCGTTCAAGGTTGTGTGTTTGCTGGGGATGAACGATGGTGTTTATCCCCGAACGTTGTCACCGCTCGGGTTCGATCTCATGGGGCGGAAGATCAAACGCGGCGATCGTAGCCGACGTGACGATGACCGTTATCTGTTTCTGGAGGCGCTTCTGTCGGCGCAGCACAAACTTTATATCAGTCATATCGGGCGCTCGATTCAGGATAATACGCGTCGCTATCCTTCCGTACTGGTGAGTGAACTGACGGAGTATATCGCCCAAAGTTATGTCTTGCCGGGCGATGAGACGCTGGATATTGATAGCAGTGCTGAGCGGGTGGTGAAGCATCTCTGCCGTGAACATAGCCGTATGCCTTTCGATGCGGATAACTTCCTGTCGGCACCGCAGCCATTGAGCTTTGCGGCAGAATGGCTGGCGGCGGCGAATCGAAAAGGGGAAGCTCAACCTGATTTCGACCGTGAGGCGCTGTCCGAAAGAACAACGGATAGCGATGTCAGCCTAGACGATCTGAAGCGTTTTTATCGTCACCCAGTGCGAGCCTTTTTTCAACTGAGGCTCGGTGTGAGTTTCATGTTGCACAGCGATGAGCTATTGGATGAAGAGCCCTTTGTCGTTGATAGCCTTAACCGCTATCAATTGAATAGCGAGTTGCTTAATACTTTGATTAATGACGGTGATACGGAAAAACTGTATCGCCGTGCCCGAGCGGCGGGCGAACTTCCCTATGGCGCGTTCGGTGAGATTTACTGGCAGGAACAGCAGCAGGATATGGCGCAGTTGGCGGCGCGCGTGCGTGATGAGTTAACGCCCTCGCTGTCGGTGAGCCGAGAAGTGGATATCCTCCTTGACGGTGTGCGCATCAGCGGCTGGTTGAATCAGGTGCAGCCGGATGGTTTGTTACGTTGGCGTCCCGGCACGCTTTCCATGAAGGATGGCATTACGCTGTGGTTGGAACACCTGGCCTACTGTGCGACGGGGGGGCAAGGCGAAAGCCGGTTGTATGGACGAGAAGATACCGCGTGGCGCTTTGCAGCCTTGTCGGAAACGCAGGCCAGAGAACATTTGGTTGTTATGCTGAATGGATATCGTCAGGGAATGAGCAAGCCGCTGTTATTGCTCAATAAAGCAGGAAGTGCCTGGCTGGCTGAATGTTATGATCGTGAAAGTGATAGCTTGCGGTCGGATGACGAGGCGCAAAACAAAGCGCGAGCCCGCTTATTGCAAGCCTGGCAGGGCAATATGGGAATGCGGGGTGAAGGCGAGGATTATTACCTACAACGTATTATCCGAGAATTGGATGAAAAACGAATGAATGAGGTGATTGAAGCGGCGCAAATCTGGCTACTGCCACCGTTCCGCTCTAATCTGGCATGATAAGTTTTTTGGGGTAATGCCCGAGTTGAGTTCGAGGTGCGAGAAGATAACGCACTGCAACGTTAAAAGTGATGGATATGAGGTTGGAGAATTGCATGCGTAAACAGTGGGTCTGGATTACCGGGTGGTTTCTTTTATTCACATTCTGGCTTCCGGCGAGTTGGGCAGAAACAGGCTGGCAGCCGCTGGCGCAGACGATTCGAAAAAGTGAAAAAGATCCGCGGCAATATCAGGCGATCAAACTGGATAACGGAATGACCGTTCTGCTGGTTTCCGATCCGCAGGCTCCCAAGTCTTTGGCATCACTGGCGTTGCCTATTGGCTCGCTGGACGATCCGAATAATCAACTGGGATTGGCGCACTACCTCGAACACATGGTACTGATGGGATCGAAACGTTACCCAGAGCCGGAAGCGCTGTCCGAGTTTTTGAAAAAACATGGCGGCAGCCACAACGCCAGTACGGCGTCTTACCGCACGGCGTTTTATCTCGAAGTAGAAAATGATGCGCTGCGGCCAGCGGTCGATCGCATGGCCGACGCGATTGCGGAGCCGCTGCTCGATCCGGTGAATGCCGATCGTGAGCGTAACGCGGTGAATGCGGAATTAACGATGGCGCGTTCGCGTGATGGTCATCGCATGGCGCAGGTCGGTGCAGAGACGCTGAACCCCGCGCACCCGAGCGCGCGTTTTTCGGGGGGGAATCTTGAAACCCTGAGCGATAAGCCTGACAGCAAACTGCATGATGAACTGGTGAAGTTCTACCAGAAATACTACTCGGCTAATCTGATGAAAGGGGTGATTTACAGTAATCAACCTCTGCCTGAACTGGCAAAACTGGCGGCCGACACATTCGGGCGCATTGCCAATCACAACGCCAGCGTTCCTGCGGTTACCGTTCCTGTTACGACGGAGAAGCAGCGCGGCGTAATGATTCACTATGTTCCTGCGCAGCCGAGAAAACAGCTGCGGATTGAGTTTCGCGTCAGCGATATTAGCCAGGAGTTTCGCAGCAAGACGGATACCTACATTAGCTATCTGATCGGCAACCGCAGCCAGAATACGCTTTCTGACTGGCTGCAAAAGGAAGGACTGGTTGAGTCTATCGGTGCGGGTTCTTCCCCGATTATCGACCGTAATGGCGGCATGTTCGCTATTTCGGCCTCGCTGACCGATAAAGGTCTGGTACAGCGTGATGAAGTGATCGCTGCGATATTCCGTTATCTGCAACAAATCCGCACTGAGGGGATTCAGCAGCGCTATTTTGATGAGATTGCACACGTTCTGGATCTGGATTTCCGCTATCCATCCATCAGCCGTGATATGGACTACATCGAATGGCTGGTGGATACCATGTTGCGTGTGCCGGTCGAACATACGCTGGATGCGCAGTATGTTGCGGATCGCTACGATCCGAAAGCTATCGCTGCACGTTTGGACGAGATGACGCCGCAGAACGCGCGTGTTTGGGTTATTAGCCCGAATGAACCGCATAATAAAGTGGCCTATTTTGTTGATGCACCGTACGAGATGGATAAAATTCCGTCGGCGACATTCACAAAATGGAAAACGCTGGGGCAAAAAATGTCACTGTCGCTGCCAACGATCAACCCTTATATCCCAGATGATTTTTCTCTGATCAACGCGGATAAGTCGATCACTAAGCCGACGCTTCTGCTGAATCAGCCGGGGCTGCGCGTGCTGTATATGCCAAGCCACTATTTCGCCGATGAGCCGAAAGCAGAAATCACCCTGTTCTTGCGTAATCAGGAAGCGCGCAGTACCGCACGGAATCAGGTGTTGTTCGCGTTAAATGACTATCTGGCGGGGCTGGCGTTGGATGAACTCAGCTATCAGGCCTCAGTGGGGGGCATTAGCTTCTCCACTCGCAGTAATGATGGTCTGGTAATTAGCGCCGATGGCTATACCCAGCATTTGCCACGATTGCTGCTGACGCTGGCAGACGGCTATGCCTCCTTTACGCCGACGGAAGCGCAATTGGAACAGGCAAAGTCCTGGTACTTGCAGCAGTTGGATGCGGTCGAGAAGTCCAAAGCCTTTGAACAAGCCATACAGCCGATTCAAGCGGTATCGCAACTGCCTTACTTCGAACGCGGTGAACGACGTAACTTGCTGAAAGATATCCACTTACAGGATGTGATTAATTATCGCAACGATCTGCTGCAAAACGCCACGCCGGAAATGCTGGTTGTCGGTAATCTGACACCGGAGAGCGTGACCGAGTTAGCGACGACGCTGAAAGCGCATCTGAAGGCGAAGGGTGAAAATCTGTCGCGCAGCGATGATGTCAAAGTCAGCAAGCCACAGCTCGCTAATCTACAACGTCCAGGCAGCAGCACGGATTCTGCGCTGGCGGCAGTGTATGTGCCAACGGGTTACTCTGAAACGCAAAGCATGGCGTATAGCTCGGTGCTGGGGCAGATCGTTCAGCCTTGGTTCTATAGTCAACTGAGAACGGAAGAGCAGTTGGGCTATGCGGTGTTTGCTTTCCCGATGTCGGTTGGCCGACAGATGGGCATCGGCTTCCTGCTACAAAGCAACAGCAAACAGCCTGCTTATCTGTATCAGCGCTATGAAGATTTTTACCTGAAAGCGCAAAAACGACTGCGTGAAATGAGTGAAGAAGAGTTCGCACAGTATAAACAAGGTGTGATGAATGAACTGAATCAACGTCCGCAGACATTGGGTGAAGAAGCCAGCCGACTGCGTAAGGATGTGGATCGGGAAAACTTTGCTTTTGACTCGCGGGAGAAACTGCTCGAACAAATCAAACCGCTGACGGTGGCGCAACTGGCCGATTTCTTCCAGCAGGCGCTGAAGCCTGAGGGGTTAGCCGTATTGTCGCAGGTGTCCGGCAGCCATCATGGTAAAGCGGACTATGCCGCACCGAAAGGATGGCATACCTACGCAGACGCCTCTTCATTGCAGAAAACGTTACCGCGTGAGAAAGCGCCTGCGATGATCCCTGCGCCAGCAGCAGAGACTACAGCATCGGACGCTGTCGGTAAGGTCTCAGCACAATGACAAGTGCCGCGCCGCAATCATTAGACGTCATGACGTTACCGCTCCTAGGGGAGCGGCTGATTGAAGCGTCGGCCGGAACAGGGAAAACCTACACGCTGGCGGCGCTGTATCTGCGCCTGCTGTTGGGGCTAGGTAAGCAAGCCGCATACCCACGTCCGCTACTGGTCGAGGAAATTCTGGTTGTGACCTTTACTGAGGCTGCGACCGAAGAGCTGCGGGAGCGTATTCGAGCCAGAATCCACGCTTTGCGTATCGCCTGCCTGCGTAAAAGCGCGCAGGGGAAGGAAGCGGAGAAACCTAAAGATGCTTCGCTCGCGCAACTGCTGGAGGAGATTTCGGACCATCGCGATGCGGCGGATGTTTTGCTGGCTGCTGAACGGCAAATGGACGAGGCGGCGATCTACACGATCCACGGTTTCTGCCAGCGTATGCTCAGTACCAATGCGTTTGAGTCTGGTGTACTTTTTGAACAGGTGCTGATAGAAGATGAGCAGCCGCTGCGCCGCCAGGCCTGTGCCGACTTTTGGCGTCGTTATTGCTATCCGTTGCCGGTAGAGGTCGCACGTATTGTCGGTCTGGAGTGGAAAGGGCCGGAAAACCTGCTTGCCGATCTGGCGTCTTATCTGCACGGTGAAGCACCTGTGTTTCGCTCGCCGCCAGAAGAGGGCGAAACGTTGCAGAGCCGCCATGAGAAGATCGTGGCGACGATCGACGCATACAAACAACGCTGGCTGGCGTCAGTTGCGGATCTGGAAGCATTGATTAGCGCTTCTGGCGTCGATAAACGCAGCTACAGCAGTAAGCATCTACCCAACTGGCTACAGAAAGTCACGCTGTGGGCAGAACAGCAGCCGACGCTGGATTACCAACTGCCGAAGGATCTAGTGCGGTTTTCCCAGCAAGCGCTCATTGAAAAGACGAAGAAAGGGGAACCGCCCGTTCATGTCCTTTTTGAGGAAACAGAGCGGTTGTTTGCCACACCGCTGTCACTGCGGGATTTAGTGATTGTACGTGCGCTGTCGGCGATCCGCGAGTCGGTGCGTGAGGAAAAACGACAGCGTGCAGAACTGGGATTTGACGATCTGCTGAGCCGTCTGGATGTTGCATTGCAACAGCCGAGCGGGGAACGGCTTGCCAGCGCCATTCGCGAACGCTATCCGGTGGCGATGATCGATGAATTTCAGGATACCGATCCCCAGCAGTACCGTATTTTTCGGACGCTGTATGCTGGGCAGCCGCAATGTGGGCTGCTGTTGATCGGTGACCCTAAGCAGGCTATTTATGCGTTTCGCGGTGCGGATATTTTTACCTATATGCATGCGCGCGGAGAAGTGGCTGCGCATTATACGCTAGGCACGAACTGGCGATCGTCGCACCAGATGGTACATGGCGTTAATCGTCTATTTGAACGCCTCGATTCTCCTTTTATTTTTCAAAACATCCCGTTCCTGCCGGTCAAACCTGCCGAGTCTAAGCGCGGCCTGGTGTTTGACATCGCCGGGCAGCCTCAGCCTGCACTGCAATTCTGGCTAACGGGCTCAGAACCGATCGGCATCGGGGATTATCAGCAGCAGATGGCGCGCCAGTGTGCGGCACAGATTCGTGACTGGCTGGTGGCCAGCCAACGTAATGAAGCCTGGTTGGTTACCGATGATTCCCGGCGTTTGGTTAAGGCATCCGACATGAGCGTGCTGGTGCGTAGTCGGCGTGAAGCCTCGCTGATTCGTGATGCGCTGAGGCGTTTGTCCATTCCCTCTGTGTATCTTTCCAATCGCGACAGCGTATTTAGTACGCCGGAAGCCAGCGATATGTTGTGGCTGTTGCAGGCGGTGCTGGCGCCGGAACAGGAGCGCACGTTACGCAGTGCGATGGCGACGGCTCTGATGGGGCTGGATGCCGGGCAGGTTGATGCTTTAGGGCAAAACGAAGCCACGTGGGATGCGTTGGTGGATGAGTTTGCGGGCTATCGCACGTTGTGGCGCCAGAAAGGTGTACTGCCCATGCTGCGTGCACTGATGAGCCAACATCAGTTAGCGGAGAACCTATTGGCGAGCACGGAAGGGGAACGCCGTCTTACCGATATTCTGCATATCGGTGAGTTGTTGCAGGATGTCTCGGCAACGCTCGACAGTGAACACGCACTGGTGCGTTGGCTATCACAACAGATTGTCCAGCCGAATCCGCAGGCAGAGAGCCAGCAGCTACGTTTGGAAAGCGACCGTCATCTGGTGCAGATCGTGACGATCCATAAATCGAAAGGGCTGGAGTATCCACTGGTGTGGCTGCCTTTCATTAGCCACTTCCGCGTGCAGGATCAGGGGATTTATCACGATCGCGAGAGCTATCAGGCCGTGTTGGATCTGCAAAATCATGAAGAAAGTCAGACGCTAGCGGAAGAAGAGCGGCTGGCGGAAGACTTACGTTTGTTGTATGTCGCGCTGACCCGTTCTATTTATCACTGTAGCGTGGGTGTCGCGCCGATTCAGCGATCACGTAAAAAAGACGGCAGCAGTGATATGCACCAGAGCGCGCTGGGTTATCTACTCCAGCGCGGTAAAGAGGCCGAGGTCGCCACGTTAGTCAGTGAGTTAGAAGGCATGGTCGGTGACGGTGTCGCATTGACACCGATACAGACGGCGGAAGAGCAGCGCTGGCAGCCGGATAGACCTGAATTGGCAGAGCTGCGGGCTCGCCACATTGAACGCCAACTGCGCGATGGTTGGCGAGTCACCAGCTATTCGGGGCTTCAGCAACATGGTACTGCAAGCGCTCAGGATCTGGTGCCGCGTCTGGATATTGAAGTGATAGGTGAACGTCAGGAAACGGATGAAGACCAGTTGACGCCGCATACGTTCCCGCGCGGCGCGAGTCCAGGGACGTTTTTGCATAGCCTGTTTGAAACGCTGGATTTCACTCAGCCCGTTGATGATGACTGGCTGGCCGAGCAGTTGCAGCTACAGGGGTTTGAAGCCCACTGGCAACCCGTGTTGAAGACATGGATGGATACGCTTTTGCATACGCCGCTTAACGAGCAGGGGATGACTCTGTCGGCTCTGGATAACGCAGATAAGCAGGCTGAATTACAGTTCTATATCCCAATTGAGGCTCCGATACAGGCGGCGCAGCTTGATCGGCTGGCAAAGCATCACGATCCACTCTCTGCTCGCTGTCCGGCACTCTCCTTTCAGCAGGTGAAAGGCATGCTGAAAGGGTTTATCGATCTGGTGTTCCGCTGGGAAGGGCGCTATTACCTGCTGGACTACAAATCCAATTGGCTCGGCCCTGATGCTAGTGCGTACACCCAAACGACCATGATGCAGTCGATGGCCGAACACCGATATGACCTGCAATATCAGCTCTATACGCTGGCTTTGCATCGCTATCTCCGTCACCGCATTGCGGATTACGACTATGAGCGTCATTTTGGCGGTGTGTTTTATCTGTTTTTACGCGGCGTTGAGGAGTCTCACCCCGGCAATGGCATCTTTGCTTGTCGTCCCTCTGCTGAATTTGTTTTCGGGCTTGATAGGCTTTTCAAGGGAAAGACGCCTGACGATGCTGATACAGGTATTCCCTCATGATTGCCTTACTTGAAACAGCACTGGCGCGACGACTGCTACGCCCGCTGGATATTCAGTTTGCCAGAATGCTGGCGGATGAGACGCAGCCCGATTTACTCCTAGCCGCCGCTTGTCTTAGCGCGCATTCGGGGGCGGGGCATGTGTGTTTACCGCTAGAGAATTTGCAGGCACAGACGCTGTTTGACGGTCGCGATCCTGAGCTGGCGCAACAACTGCTTACAGAGGCAGGGTTAAACACCGTTTCCGCATGGCGGCAGCGTTTGCTGGCATCTAATGCCGTCAGCGATGGCAGTGCGTCGACGCCACTGGTGTTGCAAGGAGAAAAGCTTTATTTACAGCGCAGTTGGCAGAGTGAGGGCCGCGTGGCGCGGTTTATCGCCAGCGAGCGCGATACATTACCCGTTGATGAACCTGCGATCCGAGCCGTATTGGATCGGTTATTTCCTGACACGGGCGAAGAGGTTGACTGGCAGAAGGTGGCCGCTGCTGTCGCGTTGACGCGTCGCATTGCGATTATTTCCGGCGGGCCAGGGACAGGGAAAACCACAACGGTGGCCAGACTGCTGGCCGCGCTGATTGAGCTGAATACGGGAGAAGCGTTACGTATTCAATTAGCCGCGCCGACCGGGAAAGCGGCTGCGCGACTAACGGAGTCGCTGGGGCTGGCTCTGCATCGCCTGGCGGTGGAACCTTGGCAGCGTGATGCGTTTCCGCAGGAAGCGACAACGCTGCACCGGCTGTTGGGGGCGGTGACGGATAGCCAGCGCCTGCGGCACAATCAGGATAATCCGCTGCATCTGGATGTACTGATTGTGGACGAGGCGTCGATGGTCGATCTACCGATGATGGCGAATGTGATTGCCGCGCTTCCGTTACACGCCAGAATTATCTTTCTGGGCGATCGCGATCAACTGGCGTCCGTCGAGGCAGGGGCGGTGTTAGGTGACATCTGTCGTTTTGCCGAAGCTGGCTATAGCCGTGCACGGGCGCAGCAATTGCAGAGGCTGACGGGCTGTAAGCTGGATGAAAGCGGACCTGAAGGGCAGACGACGGTCAGTGACAGTATCTGTCTGTTACGCCGGAGCTACCGTTTCGATCCGCATTCCGGTATTGGCCAACTGGCGCTGGCGGTGAATGGCGGCGATGATGCTCGTGTGCGTGCGGTTCTGAACGGTGAGTTTGCCGACATCACGTGTAGCTCGTTAACCGAGGCTGAAGAGTATCAGGCGATGCTGGCACAGTGTGTCGAAGGGTATCGTGATTATCTACAGCTTGTTGCGACGGGCGCAACGCCGGATGCCGTGCTGCTTGCTTTCCAGCGTTATCGACAACTGTGCGCGTTGCGTGAGGGGCCATTTGGCGTCGCAGGGCTGAATCAGCGCATTGAGCAGGCTTTGCATCAGGCTGGGTTGATTCAGCGCAGCCGTAATCCGCTTAACCGCTGGTATCCCGGCCGACCGGTCATGATTGAACGGAACGATGCCGCCTTGGGCCTATTCAACGGCGATATTGGTATTGCCATGATAGGAGAAAGCGGTGAGCTACGCGTGTTTTTCCCCTTGCCGAATGGTGAAACCAAAGACGTCACGCCAAGCCGTTTGCCGCCGCACGAAACGGCCTATGCAATGACGGTACATAAATCGCAAGGGTCGGAGTTCGATCATACCGCGCTGGTGTTGCCGAACCTCTATTTGCCGGTGCTGACGAGGGAATTGGTGTATACCGCTATCACCCGTGCGCGCCAGCGTTTGTCCCTCTATACCGACATCAAGATCCTCTGTCGTGCGGTGAAAACGCCAACGCAGCGCTATAGCGGTTTGGAAGAGCGAATTAGTACATTGATGAACGTTTAATATTCATCATTGTTTTGCGGGGAAGCCGAGCATGACGTTGGAGAATCTTTCAAGTCGTCATAACCGGTGAAAGATCGTGGCCGATTGTAGAACCGACCACGATCTTTCACCCGATGAGATAATTCAGAGATCCAATACCAGAATCTTCGAGCGACGCTGGTAGTTGTACAGTGCCTGTTTTTTCTTCGGCAGCATTTCCACTTCGGCAGGTAAAAAGCCGCGTTCCTGGAACCAGTGAATGCTGTGCGTCGTCAGCACAAACAGCTTTTGCAGACCCTGCTGGCGTGCCTGAGCAGCAATACGTAGCAAGAGCGTGTCACCGCGCGATGAACTGCGGTAATCTGGGTGAACCGCGACGCAGGCCATTTCGCCGATGCTTTCTTCTGGGAACGGATAAAGCGCCGCGCAGGCAATGGTCAGGTTATCGCGTACCACGACGGTGAATTTGTCGATCTCCATTTCTAACTGCTCGCGCGAGCGTCTTACCAGAATACCTTGTTCTTCCAGCGGGCGGATTAGCTCCAGAATGCCGCCAATATCATTGATGGTCGCACGACGAACCTGCTCGGCGCTTTCCATCACGATCTGCGTACCGATACCGTCGCGTGAGAAGAGTTCTTGCAGCAGCGCTCCGTCGTCCTGATAGCTAATCAGATGGCTGCGGCGTACGCCGCTACGGCAGGCTTTGACTGCGCCACGCAGGAACCGGACTGTCCCCGAATGGTAATCGCCAGCCTGCTCCAGCGCATCAATACGCCGCTGTGCGTCATCTGGGAAGAGCTCAGAAATAATGCTGCCTTCTTCATTGGTCACGCCCTGAGACGAGCAGAAGCCAATCATCTTCTCTGCCTTCAGCTTAATAGCGAGCTGGGTTGCGACCTCTTCCGAGGTTAAATTGAAACTTTCACCCGTGACTGACACCGCAACTGGGCCGAGCAGGACAATCGCACCACTATTCAGTTGGCGGTGAACCGCTTCTTCATCAATGCGGCGAATGCGGCCGCTGTGGCAGTAGTCCACGCCATCATCCACGCCAAGCGGCTGCGCGATAATAAAATTACCGCTGACGACGTTAATGTGGGCGCCTTGCAGCGGCGTGTTGTTCAGGCTCATCGACAGTCGGGCTGTGATGTCCAGTTGCAGCATCCCCGCGGCCTGCTTGACTAGCTCCAGCGTGGTGCTGTCAGTGATGCGGGTGTTTTTATGGTAGTGGGGCTCGTAGTGATGCGTTGTCAGGTTGGCATCGATCTGGGGACGAGCGCCATAAACGACGACCAGCTTGATCCCCAGACTGTGTAGCAGCCCGATATCATTTACGATGCTAGAGAAGTTGGCATGTTCAATGGCTTCGCCACCTAACATGATGACAAACGTTTTGCCACGGTGGGCATTGATATAGGGAACTGAATGGCGGAAGCCCTGAACCAGTTCTGTACTACGTTCCTTCACTGTGAGCCCTCTTTGCATTTTTATTCGTAATTTATGTATTTTTATTCTTTATGGTGTAAAAGGCAAGAGGAAGTATTCACCAGAAAAGCGAGGGGTAATGCTTCAAATTTATGATATCCGCCTGTTATAAGGCCTGATGATGATTTTTGCATGACAGGGCAGGGCAGATTCGTTAAAGTTTTTGACAATTTTTACCTTTATTCATTTTTTGATCGCTTATCCCATGCAGTAGCAAACAAAAATTCAGGATAACGCACAGCAATCAGATCGGAGCGGCATGTCTCATTCGAATCATCATCTGACTCGACGACGTCTATTACAAAGCGCAGCGGCAACCTGGCTGTTAAGCGTAAGTGGTGTGGGGATAGCGGCGACAACACAGGTCGTTGCCGTGCGTGTCTGGCCGTCTTCCGCCTATACCCGCGTCACGCTGGAATCTACTCATCCGCTGAAATATAAACAGTTTAGTCTCAGTAATCCCGAACGCATCGTGGTGGATATCGAAAATGTTCACCTGAACAGCGTATTGAAGGAAATAGCCAGCCAGTTTCAGCAGGATAACGATCCGCTGATTAAAGAGGCGCGTATCGGCCAGTTTGATAAAAGCACGGTGCGTCTGGTGCTGGAGCTTAAACAGCAGGCGACGACTAAAGTTTTTACGCTGGGGCCAGTGGCCGAATTCAAGCACCGACTGGTGCTGGACTTGTACCCTGCGGCAGGGCGCTATGACAACGAAGACGATCCGCTGCTGGCGCTGTTGGAGGATTACAACAAAGGCGATCTGGAGCGCACCCTGCCGGCAGAAGCGCCCAAAGCTGGGAAGGCAGGGCAGGATCGTCCGCTGATTATTATGCTCGACCCTGGTCATGGCGGTGAAGATCCCGGTGCGATTGGCAAGAATAAAACGCGCGAGAAAGACATCGTGCTGCAAATCGCCCGTCGACTGCGTAAGCTGATCGATAATGAATCCAACATGAAAGCGTATATGACGCGCAATGAAGATGTGTTCATTCCGCTACGCGTGCGGGTGGCGAAAGCGCGCAAGCAGCGTGCCGATCTGTTCATTTCGATTCATGCGGATGCGTTTACCAATCGATCGGCAAGAGGATCGTCGGTTTTTGCCCTCTCTAAGAAAGGGGCAACCAGCACCGCCGCCAGATTTCTGGCAGAAACTCAGAACGAATCGGATTTGATTGGTGGCGTGAGCATGAGCGGTGATCGCTATTTGGATCACACCATGTTCGATTTGGTGCAGACCGTCACTATCAGCGACAGCCTGAAGTTTGGTAAAGAGATCCTGAGTCGGTTGGGTAAAGTGAATCGCCTGCATAAAAACAGCGTCGATCAGGCTGGATTTGCGGTGTTGAAAGCGCCAGATATTCCGTCTGTTCTGGTTGAGACGGCATTTATCAGTAATCTGGAAGAAGAGCGCAAGCTGCGCACCAGCCAGTTTCAACAGCAAATTGCCGAATCCATTTTTGCAGGCATTAAAGCCTACTTTGCCAGTCAGGCTCAACGGTAGCCGGTGGAGTATGATGACCGCGGCTAACCGGCGCGGTTCAGAGCAAATAGGTTGCGCAGAAAACAAAAAAGCACCCGTTAAGGTGCTTTATCGCTGCGTTCTTAATCGAACAGAACGTAATTGAAAATAGTCTTAATTGGTTGCGGGGGCCGGATTCGAACCGACGACCTTCGGGTT